>JASEJH010000038.1 GCA_030016455.1 Thermoanaerobacteraceae bacterium | reverse complement strand
CCGGGGATTATTAAAACGTCACAGGCGGCAAGCTCGGCCGGCTTCCGCACCGGAAAACCCTTGACGTCGAGCCGTCTGAGTGCTTGCAGGTGTTCGCGGAAGGCCCCTTGAAGCGCAAGTACGCCCGCCTGCATGGGTCACCAGCCACGCTCCTGCATCCGTTCGTGGGGCAGGATGGTAGAGATCTCCAGGCCCGGCATTGCTTCGCCCAGATCCTTGGAAATCTCGGCCAGTACCTGCGGGTCATCGTAGTAAGTGGTGGCCGCCACAATTGCCCGGGCGCGCCGGACCGGGTCCTGAGCCTTGAAAATTCCCGAGCCGACAAAGATACCGTCCGCACCAAGCTGCATCATCATCGCCGCATCCGCCGGCGTGGCAATTCCACCCGCGGCGAAGTTGACCACCGGGAGCTTCCCGGTCTCCGCAACCTCCAGCACCAGGTCGTAGGGCGCCCTCATTTCCTTGGCCGCCTGCATCAACTCCTCCCGGGGCATTGCGGTCAGGCGGCGGATTTCCCCAAGCACCAGCCGCATATGGCGGACGGCTTCCACCACATTCCCGGTCCCGGGCTCGCCCTTGGTGCGGATCATTGCCGCGCCTTCCGCAATCCGGCGCAGGGCTTCTCCTAAATTGCGCGCACCACAGACAAACGGCACCTTGAAGGCCCACTTGTCCACATGGTGCTCTTCGTCGGCAGGCGTCAGCACCTCGCTCTCGTCAATGTAATCCACACCAAGAGCCTCGAGAATCTGCGCCTCCACAAAATGCCCGATGCGGACCTTGGCCATTACCGGGATGGTAACGGCATCCATAATGCGCAGGATCACCGTCGGATCGGCCATCCTGGCGACGCCGCCCGCTGCCCGGATGTCCGCCGGCACGCGCTCCAGGGCCATCACCGCGCACGCGCCGGCTTCTTCAGCGATCTTGGCCTGCTCAGGCGAGGTAACGTCCATAATTACCCCGCCCTTGAGCATTTCAGCCAGACCCCTTTTTACCGTCCAGGTTCCCTTCTCTTTCACCGGATCTTTCCCCCGTTGCGGACAGTACAACCTTCCCCCGTTAACAAACAACTTTCGGGGTACAGGGTAATTTTATAACTTTCCTTCGACATAAATCAATAGTGAAAAAGCCTTTTACTTGACCAGCGTAACCGGCACGTTGGCGAGGTGTACCACCTTGTGGGCCACGCTCCCCACGAAAAGCCCCTGGACGTCGGTCAGTCCTCGCGTTCCCATGACGATATGGTTGTACCCGCCTTCGGTGGCAAAGGCTACAATCTCCTCGGCGGGGTCCCCTTCACGGACGGCGGTGGCCACCTGCACCCCCTGCTGGCGGATGATCGCCGCCGTATCCGCAAGCACCTGCTGCGCCTCTTCCTCGAACAGGGCCTTAATATCCTCGGCGTCGCCGGGTCTGTTCTTCGCCGCCCAGTACAGCCGACGGCTGTAGAAGCTTTTTGGCACGGTAATTACAGTCAGAACTGTAATTACGCAGCCGGGAATCGCCCTGGCCATCTCGGCGGCAAAGGCTGCCGCCTTCTTTGATGTTTCCGATCCGTCCGTAGCTAAAAGAATCCTGTGTTGCGCCAAAACCCGCTTCCCCCGTCCCATCAAACTCAGTCCTCGGTGACCACCTTGGCCAGCGTCGCCACGCTGTCGTCAGGGCCGAGCCGCATGATCACCACGCCCCGCGCCGCCCGCCCCTGTACCGGAATCTCGCCAACCTTGAGCCGGATCAGGATTCCGCCGGTGCTAACGACGATCACCTCTTCGTTCTTACTGACCACCTCAATCCCTGCCACCTCGCCGCTGGCGGGGGAGACCTTCGCCGCGATGATCCCGGTGCCCCCGCGGGATTGGCGGCGGAACTCCTTCAGCAGGGTGCGCTTGCCGTATCCCTTACTCAGGACGACCAGCAGTTCCTTCTCGGGTTCGACCACTCCCATCCCCGCCACGGCGTCGCCCTGGCGCAGGCGGATCCCGCGGACGCCCCGGGCGGTCCGGCCGAACGGTCGAACCTCTTCTTCGCTGAACCGGATGCTTTTCCCTTGCCGGGTGACCAGCAGGATTTCGTCCTTCCCGTCGGTCAGGGCGGCGGCGACCAGTTCGTCTCCTTCGTCCAGGCTCACGGCGATAATCCCGTCCCGGCGCACCGAGGCAAACGCATCCAGCCTTACCTTCTTAACCACACCCTTTTGCGTTACCAAAAAGACGTACTTGTCCGGGGAAAACTCCTTGACGGGCACGATGGCCGTTACCCGCTCGGCGGCACTCATCTGGATCAGGTTGACGATGGCGGTCCCGCGCGCATGCCTTCCCGCTTCCGGGATTTCGTAAACCTTCAGCCGGTACGTCTTGCCCTTGTTGGTGAAAAAAAGGAAGTAGTCGTGCGTGCCCGCGACAAACAGGTGCCGGACAAAATCCTCCTGGCGGGGTTCCACCCCCGTGATGCCCCGGCCGCCCCGGTGCTGGCTGCGGTAAGCCGCCTGGTTCCGCCGCTTGATGTATCCCTGGTGCGTGACGGTGACGACCACCTGCTCCTCCGGAATCAGGTCCTCGGGACGGTACACCACCTGCTCCTCGCTGATTTCGGTCCGCCGGGGGTCGGCAAACCGCTGTCTTTCCGCCGCAAGTTCCTCCCGGATGATCCCCAGGATCTGCTGCTCGTCGGCCAGCACCATTTCCAGGTACGCAATCCGGTCGCGCAACTGCCCCAGTTCCTGGAGCAGCTTTTCGCGTTCCAGCCCCGTGAGTCGCTGCAGTCGCATGTCAAGAATTGCCTGTGCCTGCCGTTCAGTCAAGCCGAACTGTTCCACCAATCCCTTGCGCGCCGCCTCGGTGTCCGGCGACGCCTTGATCAGCACTATCACGGCGTCAATGTTCGCCAGCGCGGTATTCAACCCTTCGACGATTTCCAGCCGGTCGCGTGCCTCCCGGAGGTCGTAGCGGCAGCGCCGGATCACCACTTCCTTCTGGTGGTCCAGGTAGTGCTGCAGCATCTGCTTTAAGTTCAGCACCTCGGGCTGGCCGTCGACGAGCGCCAGCATGATGATGCCGAAGGTATCCTCCAGCTGCGTGTGCTTATAAAGGCGGTTCAGAATCACCTTCGGTTCCACGTCCCGCCGGACTTCGATCACGATCCGCATCCCCCGGCGATCGGACTCATCCCGGAGGTCGGTGATTCCGTCTATCCGGCGCTCGCGGACGAGTTCCGCAATTTTTTCGAGCAGCCGGGCCTTGTTCACCTGATATGGGATTTCGGTCACGATGATTGCCGTCTTGCCGCCCAGGCGCTCGATGCTCGCCCGCCCCCGCACCACCAGGCTGCCGCGCCCGGTAGTGTAGGCCGCGCGGATCGCCTCGCGCCCGAGGATGATCCCGCCCGTGGGGAAATCCGGCCCCGGAATCACCTGGGCCAGCTCGTCCACCGTGATCTGGGGGTTGTCGATCAGCGCCAGGACCCCGTCGATCACCTCGCCGATGTTGTGGGGCGGGATGTTCGTCGCCATCCCGACGGCAATTCCCGCGGAGCCGTTGATCAGGAGGTTGGGGATCCGGGCCGGTAAAACCACCGGCTCCTGCGTGGTCCCGTCGTAGTTGGGCACGAAATCAACGGTTTCCTTGCCGATATCCCGGAGCATTTCCATCGCCAGCCGCGACAGGCGGGCCTCGGTGTACCGCATCGCTGCAGGCGCATCCCCATCCACCGACCCGAAGTTCCCGTGCCCGTCCACCAGCGGATAGCGGCAGGCAAAATCCTGCGCCAGGCGCACCAGGGCGTCGTAAACCGCCATATCGCCGTGCGGGTGGTAGCGCGCCAGCACCTCACCCACGATATAGGCCGACTTGCGGTGGGGTTTGTCGGGCGTCATGCCGATGCTGTGCATCGCGTAGAGAATCCGCCGGTGCACCGGCTTCAACCCGTCCCGGACGTCCGGCAACGCCCGGCCTACAATCACACTCATCGCGTAGTCCAGGTAGGACTGCCGCATCTCCTCGTTAATATCTATCGGGACAACTTTCCCTAACAAAATGCTCTACGCCCCTTTACAAAAATGCCCTTGACGCCGCACGTAAATCAAGCGGCGGTGAGAGATTTTTACCACTTGGTGGCCTCTGGCCTCCTGCGCTTATACATCGAGGTTCCGCACGTAACGGGCGAACCGCCGGATAAAGTCCCGGCGGGGCTCCACATCGTCCCCCATCAGGGTGCTGAAAAGCGTATCCGCCTCGGCTGCGTCCGCCAGGCTCACCTGCAGGAAGACCCGGCGCTCCGGGTTCATCGTCGTTTCCCAGAGTTGCTCGGCGTTCATTTCGCCGAGACCCTTGTAGCGCTGGATTCCCACGCCGTTGCGGCCAATTTTCGCCAGCAACTGCTCAAGCTCCGCGTCGCTGTATGCATAGAAGGCCTCTTTACCCTTTTTCACCCGGTACAGGGGAGGTTGTGCAATGAAGACGTATCCGGCCTCGATCAGCGGCCGCATGTAGCGGTACAGAAAGGTTAGCAGAAGCGTTCGGATATGTGCCCCGTCCACGTCGGCATCCGTCATGATCACGATCCGGTGGTAACGGGCCTTGGAAATGTCAAAGTCGTCCCCGATGCCCGTGCCCAGCGCCGTGATCAGCGCCCGGATCTCCTCGTTGCCGAGAATCTTGTCGAAACGGGCCTTCTCGACGTTGATAATCTTGCCGCGCAGGGGCAGGATCGCCTGGTAGCGCCGGTCCCGTCCCTGTTTGGCCGAACCGCCTGCCGAATCGCCCTCGACGATGTAAACTTCGGTAACGGCCGGGTCTCGCTCGGAGCAATCCGCCAGCTTTCCCGGCAGGGTGGAATTCTCCAGTAGGCTTTTGCGGCGGGTCAGTTCCCGCGCCTTGCGCGCGGCTTCCCGCGCCCGCGCCGCCGCCACCGCCTTTTCCACCACGCGGCGCGCCAGGGACGGGTTCTCTTCCAGGAAGGTTGAGAGCCCTTCGGAGACCACGGCATCCGTGATGCTGCGTACCTCAGTATTGCCCAGCTTGGTTTTCGTCTGCCCCTCAAACTGGGGCTCCGGCACCTTGACGCTGATGACCGCGGTCAAGCCTTCCCGGATGTCTTCCCCCGCCAGCGCCTGGCCGTTCTTTAAAAGCCCGTGCTTCCGGGCGTACTCGTTCACCACCCGGGTCAGCGCCGCCTTGAACCCGGCTTCGTGCATCCCGCCGTCCACCGTCCGGATGGTGTTGGCGTAAGAAAAAACGCTCTCCACGTAGCCATCGTGGTACTGGAGGGCGACTTCCACCCAGACGCCCCCTTCCTGACGGGCAAAATAGATGGGGTCCGGGAAGAGCACCTCCCGGTTTTTGTTGAGGTAGTTCACGAAGTCTTTAATCCCGCCCTCATGGAAGAAAACCTGCTCCGTGCCGGTCCGCTCGTCGCGCAGGGTAATGTGCACTCCGGGCGTCAGAAACGAGAGTTCCCGGAGCCGCTGTGCCAGGAGTTCCTGGCTGAAGACGGTTTCTTCAAAGATGGACGGGTCAGGCTTGAAGCGGACTGCCGTCCCGGTGGCGTCCGTAGTGCCGATGACTGTCAGCTCGGTCTTGGGCACACCGCGTTCAAAGCGCTGGTACCATACCCTGCCGTCGCGGCGGACTTCCACCTCCAGCCACTCGGAGAGGGCGTTCACCACCGACACACCCACGCCGTGCAGCCCTCCGGAAACCTTGTATCCGGCGCCGCCGAACTTGCCGCCGGCGTGCAGCGTCGTCAACACCACCTCAACCGCAGGCCGTCCTACCTGGGGGTGAATGTCGACCGGTATTCCCCGACCGTTGTCTTCGACGACGACAATCTCTTCCGGGGTGATCGTCACCCGGATTTCATTGCAGAAACCGGCTAGGGCCTCGTCAATGCTGTTGTCCACCACTTCGTACACCAGGTGGTGCAGGCCCCTGGGGCCCGTGCTGCCGATATACATGCTCGGCCGCAAACGTACGGCCTCCAAACCCTCCAGGACCTGGATCTGAGTGGCGTCGTACGCCTGCGGCGCTTTCTCCTGCGGCAACTATTTTTTCCTCCTTCGCAAGCAGTTGATGCTAAAAACTAGAAAACCCCTCAACTAAATATTATACCACAAAAGGGGCCGCAGCGCCCCGCACGGCCGAAGCTGCAGCTTATCCTTCGGGGATAACGCTTTCGGCCCGCCTTTTGAGTGTATGGCAGGATATGGAGGTGATAAAGACGCGGTCAGTGGTAACCACAACCGACCGTTCCTTCCCTTCCTCGGAAAGAACCACGAGGCGGTCCTCGTCGCGCAGGGTCCGGAGAAACTCCCGCGAGGGAACCGCCGCGAAGACCCGGTAGGCAAAAACCGCGACAACGTTTCGTTTCGGAACGGCGACTTCATTGCCGATGTGTAAGAGCATCCCTGTAAGACCTCCCTTGAACATGTATACTATTTTCCAAAAAGACCGCGGGTTGTGCTGCCTGGTTTCGCTCCCGCTCGCGCGTCCGGCCGGATCCTTATGCCTCCCGCCGGATATCCCCCGCCTCAACGCGAAAGCTACAGGCGCCGACCTGAACCGCCGGGTCCGCCGTGGTAATAAAGGCCTGGTGACCCTTGAGGGCGTCAAGAACTGCGGCCCGCCAGTGCGGACCCAGTTCAGAAAAGACGTCGTCCAGCAGGTAGAGCAGGCCGCCGGAGGACGTTTCCGCGCGGATTTGCGCCTCTGCGAGCTTTACCGCCAGTACGGCCGCCCGTTGTTCCCCTCTGGAACCCTGGCCCCGCAGGCTTTGATTCTCTACCAGAAAAAGGAGGTCATCCCGGTGGGGTCCAGCGAGGGTCTGTCCCTGGAGAACTTCCTGTTCCCTGACGGAAAGAATCTTTTTCAAAAAACTTTCCTTTAAGCCGATGCTTTCCTGAATTTCCACCGTGCTCAGGTACCGTAGGACAAGCTTGCGGCCGGTCAGCTCGCGATAGAGTGAGGCCGCAACGGGCGCCAGGCGGCGAAAACCCTCGATCCTTAAGTTGAGCACCACGCTGCCCGTTTCCACAATCGCTTCGGTCCAGGTGTCGTACCCCGGAAGAGCATCGTTCCTGCTTTTTCCCTGGCGGAGGAGGGCGTTGCGCTGACCGACGGCCCGGAAGTACCGCTGCAGGGCATTCCGGTACCCCGGGACGATTCCGGAAAGAATCCCGTCCAGAAAGCGCCGTCGTTCTACCGGCGCACCGCTTACCACCTGTAAATCTTCCGGCCGAAAGAGAAAAAGGCTTGCCTCTCCAGGAAAAGCCCGGCGGCTTTCCTCCTTCCCGTTCAAAAGGAGCGTCTTCCCCCCCGGGCGGACCTGAACTGCCGATTCCTTTTCGACCCCGCGATCGAGGAAGACCGCGCGGATGACGGCGCCCGTCGCACTGTTCCGGATAGCCTCTTTCTCACGAACCGTACGGAAAGAACAGCCACAAAGCGCAAAATAAATGGCTTCAAGGAGATTAGTTTTACCGGCTGCATTTTCTCCCCGCACGAGGTTCAGCCCGGCACACGGCCGGAAGGAGGCCTGTGCATAATTCCGAAAGTCCTGCATGTCCAGGGAAAGCAGCTGCACTTGAACCTCGCTTCGTTAGCAGGACTAAAATAGGCGTAGCGGTAAAACAAGCGCCAGGTAACCTGGGTGTCCGGGTCCCCGGATAACCGCAGGACCGATGTTCCCGTTCAAGCCCATTTCCACCGAGTCGCCGACCGTCGCCCGGAGGGCGTCCAGCAGGTAGTTCGCGTTGAAGGCAATCTCTACCTCTTCGCCTTCGCAATCGACCGCAACGGTCTCCCGGAACTCGCCCATATCGGATTGCGAGAGCACCACGAGCGACGCACCAGAAGCCTTCAGGATTACCGACGGGGTATCGCCGTAGGCCAGTACCTGCGCCCGCTCGATTGCACTGATAATTGCACCAATCTCCCCGCGGATGAGTGTGCGCGGCGGATTCTGAGGTACGGCCTGCCGCCACTCCGGAAAGCGCCCCTCAATCAGGCGAGTGTAAAGCTCCACGTCGCTGACTGCAAAAGCAGCCTGACTCGAACTAAAGTTTACGCTGACCTGCTCTTCCGTCTGGCTCAACGACCGCTCTACTTCCCGGAGGGCCTTTGCCGGAACAATTCCCGAACAGGAAGCGGCCGCATCGGTGGCCATCTCAAACACCGCAAGGCGGTGCGCGTCAGTGGCCGCCACCGTTAAAACCCCGTTCTGCAGTTCAAACTGTACACCGGTAAAGATGGGGCGCAGGTCATCTTTCCCTGCAGCGTAAAGCACACTCCGTAAGGCCACCCTCAAGCTCCCACCCAAGGTAAAACCTTCCCCTGTCTCGTCTTCCGCAGCGAAGGATGGAAACTCCTCCGGCGCAAAACCACTCAGCTTCATCTCGCCTCCGGGATACATCAAGGTAATGCTGCGGCCAGTTCCCTCAACCTCGATCTTCCCTTCCGGCACACGGCGCACAATCTCGGAAAGCTGACGAGCAGGAACGACCGCTTCTCCTTCCCGGTTTACCTCGATGGCCGGGACCCAGCAGCGAATCATCATTTCCAGGTCCGTACCCGTGAGCTTAAGCCTGTTTCCCTCGGCCCTGACCAAGACGCAGGTTGCTATCTCGAGCGGGCTCCGGGAAGGAACGGCACGTAGAACCGTGTTCAGTGCCGTAAGTAAGTTGTTCCTGGTAGCTATGAATTGCAATTTAAAAAACCTCCCGCCTTGATTGGAAAATTTTAGCGCCATAACGCCATAATATAAGTTTTATTATAAAGCGTCTCATAGTAATTTAGGAGACGTCGTGTTCTTAGTAGTAGCGCCTGTGATTATGTTGATACTTTAACGGTTGCCAGTTTTTGCAGGGGGAGAGAAGTCACTCCGCCCTGTGAAAATGATGTTGAGAGATTCACAAAAGTTTTTTGATTTTGTTTGTGATTTCCGTAATGATTCCTTGCAGTGTAAGATCACTTTGGAGTTCAGTAGTGATCTTCTCGCATGCATGCAGAACAGTAGTGTGGTCGCGCCCGCCGAAGCATTCCCCGATTTTCGGCAGGGAAAGATCGGTAAGCTCTCGGGCGAGGTACATGGCGATCTGGCGCGGGTAAACCACAGCTCGGGTGCGCTTCTTGGTCTTTAGGTCGTCGGGTTTGATGTTGTAGTACTTGGCCACCGCTTCCTGGATCACGTCCACGGTAATGGTTCGGGGCCGCGTGATCCTGAATACGTCCTTCAGGATGGTGGCAGCGGTTTCCGGCGTTAGCGGGCTGTTGGTGAGCGCTGCAAAGGCCACCGTTCGGACCAGCGCTCCCTCCAGTTCCCGGATGTTGGACTGGA
>JASEJH010000037.1 GCA_030016455.1 Thermoanaerobacteraceae bacterium | reverse complement strand
CACCTGTTCGCCGCACCAGATCCAGCGGTACCAAAGCCGGCTTTCCGGACCTCTGCGCGACCGAATCGATCTTTATGTCTCGGTCCCCAGGGTGGAGTTTCACGAGTTGGCGGCCGAGCCCCAAGGAGAAAGCTCCGCCGCCGTGCGGCAGCGGGTGGAGGCGGCACGGGCCGTCCAGCGCGATCGTTTCCGGGGAACGAAGACGACCTGCAACGCGGCGATGAGCGGCGCTCAGGTCCGGCGGTTCTGCACTTACACCCGGGAAGCGGGAAGGATGTTTCAGGCTGCCTTCCGGCAGCTCTCTTTGAGCGCGCGCTTGCACGACCGGGTGTTAAAGGTCGCCCGGACCATCGCCGACCTCGAAGGTTCCAGCGTGATCGACTCCGCGCATGTCGCCGAGGCCCTGCAGTACCGGGAGCGCGGCAGTGACCGCTGAGCCTCCCGACCCGGGCTTCAGGAAGGAGCACGTTATCGTGGGGCGCCTCTGCCGCAGACCCTGGTCTGCACACCTGGAACAACTGCGAAAATCGTGACCGGGTGTTCCGTACCGTTAGGGATTCTTTTCCGGTAAAGTGCGGGTTCCCCCCCCCGGCGCTCCCGGCAACCGGTTCTTTTACGCCCGGCACGCGGACGAAAAGTACGGCGTTCCGGGAAAGGGGAACGGCGCATCGCAAGCATTACTCTAACGCTTCATCTCCAGCAACTGTGGATCATCTCGCCTGAGCAAAAGAAAGGGCCCCACTCGGGACCCCCTTTTAGTATCAAGTCTTCTGGGTGCGCTCAGTGAACAACTCTTGAGCCAAGACGGAACACTAAGCTGGCCAACGTGCGTTTTTCATCGGCCGAGGCGACCCGCCACATTTCTTTCATCAGCGACTCTTCTGGCGAATCGGGTCTGACGAATTTTGCCAGCACATCGCCTAAATGGATAATGCCGTCCACGATCTGCTCGTCCGAGAGTCCGGCTCTTTTCCCCTCTCGGATTTTGTCGGCCAACTCCTTGGGAAAGTTCTCCACACTTAAGTGTTCCATACTACCTTCACCCCCTTGTGTTAGCTATTTTTCCCGGTGAAGGTAATTCTTATTCGGGCACCATTCGGGCAAGCACCAGAAAAACAAAACCCCCTTTTTCAGATCGAAAAGGGAGCCGAAAACCCGAAAGTTTTTCTGGCGGGAGTGCGTGGGAATCGAACCCACCGCGGGCTTTTAACCCGCCGACTGGTTTTGAAGACCAGGAGGCCCACCAGGACCCGTCCACCCCCTCAGTTTTCGATTATAGCCGACACCCTCCTGCGTGTCAAACCCGCGGCCGCGCGCGGTCTAATCCGAAGACGATTCACTTCTTTCGCAACCGGCGCAGGCGAAGCAGCCGCTCCTTCAGGGTCGCCTCCGCCCCCCGGTCGGTGGGACGGTAATAGGTGGCACCCCGGAGTTCCTCGGGGAGGTACTCCTGGGGAACGAAGCCCCCGGGATAGTCGTGCGGGTACTTGTAACCCCGGCCGTGCCCGAAGGATTTAGCCCCGTAATAACTGGCGTCCCGCAGGTGCGGCGGCACCTGACCGGTTTCCTTTTTCTCCACGTCTGCGATCGCCTGCTCGATGGCCAGGTAGGCGGTGTTGCTCTTGGGAGCCAGCGCCAGGTAAATGGCCGCTTCCGCCAGGATGATCCGGGCCTCGGGTAGCCCCACAAATTGCACCGCGTCGGCGGCCGCCTGCGCGATGACCAGGGCCCGCGGGTCGGCCAAGCCCACGTCTTCGGCGGCGCTGATGACCAGCCGGCGCGCCAGAAACTTCACGTCTTCCCCAGCCGCGATCGCCCGGGCGAGATAGTGCAGCGCCGCGTCTGGGTCGCTGCCGCGAACGGACTTAATCAAAGCCGAGGCGACGTCGTAGTGGGTGTCCCCCGCCTTATCATACTTGAGCGCCCGCTGGCGGATACACTCCTCCGCCGTTTGCAGGCCGATCATGATCGTGCCGTCCCCAGCCGGCGGCGTGGTCAGCACCGCCAGTTCCAGCGCCCCCAGCGCCACCCGGGCGTCGCCCGCGCAGGCCTCGGCGAAGTGCGCCAGCGCCTCCGGCAAAAGGCGCACCCGGCAGCCCGCCAGCCCCCGTTCAGGGTCAGCCAGCGCCCGCTGAAGGATCGTCTCGATGTCGGCGCGGGAAAGGGGCTCGAACCGGAAGATCGTGGCCCGCGAGCGGAGCGCCCCCACGATTTCAAAGTAGGGATTCTCGGTGGTGGTGCCGATGAGCGTCACCACGCCTTCCTCGACGAAGGGCAGGAGCGCGTCCTGCTGCAGTTTGTTGAGGTGGTGGATCTCATCGAGGCACAAGACGACCGGTTCCTGCTCCCGCGCAGCCCGGCCGGCCACCTCCCGGAGCTCCTTTACCGTGGTCAGAGCAGCGTTGAGCCGGACAAAAGGACGGTTCGACGTGCGCGCAGCAAGCTCCGCCAGGGCCGTTTTTCCTGTACCCGGCGGTCCATAGAAAATGGCCGACCCGAGCCGTCCGGCCTTTATCGCCCGGTAAAGGAGCTTGCCTTCAGCCAGGAGATGTTTCTGCCCCACGAACTCTTCGAGGCTCCGGGGCTTAAAACGCGTCGCGAGCGGTAGCCGTTCCAATTTTCCCCTCTGTTTTGCAACTCTCTTCTCAGAGTATATTACGGTAACAAAAAAGGGTAAAGAAAAGCTTGAAATATCTTGTAGTAGTAACTAAAATAATACCAGGAGGTGCTACTATGATGAAGAGCAATAAAGAGGTCCGTTTGTTACATATCAGGTTGCCGGCCGAAATGGTTGAAGAGCTAAATGCCCTGCTGCGCAAAACCGGGATGAGCAAAAACGAGTTTGTAAAAGAAGCAGTAGCTGCTCAACTCACGCAAGCACGTGTAGCCGAAAAGATAGAGGCGGCCCACGGGGTTTTGCGACCGGAAGATGCGCCGGATTGGGCGGGAGACAGCGCGGACTGGGTCCGGCGTATTCGGACGGAAGATGAGGGCAGAACGTGGGCTACCTGATAGATACCTGCATCTTTATTGACCTGTTAATGGGCAAACTATCCGAACCGGCCCGCAAATGGCTCACCGCCCACGCAGCAGCAGGACTAACCAAAACCAGCGTTGTAGTCTACCACGAACTTTTATTCGGAGCCGCAACGCCGAAGGCGCAAAAAGCGGTCGGGGAGCTCTTAGGCGGCTGGGAGATCCTACCCGTAGATGCGAAAACAGCCGCAGAAGCAGCCAGCATCCGGCGTAAGCAGCGGGCAGCAGGAAAAATATTGGGTATGGCTGACAGCCTAATCGCCGCCACCGTTAAGTTGCATAACCTCAAGCTGGTTACCGCTGATTTGAAGGGCTTCCCGGAGATTGAAACGGTGAATCTGCGGGATTTAAGGTAGCCGCCAATAACTCCTTAAGCTCCCGCGCGTTGGCCACAGCGCAGCCAGCGGCGTCGTTGTTGAAATAGGCGTAAACGCCACGGCCCGCTGCCAGGTGCGCGGCCATCTTTTCCGCCCACGAAGCCAGCACTTCCGTCGGATAGCAAGAAGCATAAAGCCGCTCGTGCCCGTGAAAGCGGTAATATACGAAATCCGCGGTGACCTCCTCGACGCAGGGCCAGCGCGGCCCGTCCGCGGTGCAGAGCGCGAAATTGTAACGCCGGAGGACGTCGTAAATCTCGGGGTTAAAACAGCTCCGGTGGCGGAACTCGAAGGCGTGCCGGACGTTCCGCGCAGCCCGGTGCTCCCGGAGGATCCGGCAGAATTCTTCCAACCGCTCCCGCTCCACCTGCATACCCGGCGGCAATTGCCAGAGGACCGCGCCAAGCTTCTCTTCGAGCAGGACAGCGTGCTGGAAAAAGAGCGCCACCGGTTCCTCCGGCGCGGCCAGACGCTTCTGGTGGGTAATGAGACGGCTGCCCTTTAAAGCAAAGGTAAAGTCCGGCGGAGTCATCCGGCGCCACTTTTCGAAGGTACTCTTCCGCGGCAGCCGGTAGAAGGTAACGTTGAGCTCAACGGTGCGGAAGCGACCCGCGTAAAAGGACAGCCACTCCCGCGACGAGAGGCCCTCCGGGTAAAAACACCCCCGCCAGTGGGGGTAACTGTAGCCGCTGGTGCCGATAAAAGCAACGGCCTTTTGTGATGCCGCCGCCTGTCCTTCACGCTGTACCGGAGCCATCAAGCACCATCACAGGATCGCCGACCCTGACCCTGCCCCCCTTGACCACCCGGCAGAACACCCCTTCCGTGGGCAGGAGCCGGAAACCGTGGAAGGAATAGTGGTGGGGTTTGACCTCTTTTCCGATTTGGATCACTTCCAGCACACCCTCACCCACCTGGAGCCGCATCCCCGGCTTTACCCGGCCGAGGTCGACCCCTTCGGTAAGGATGTTCTCGGCGAAGTCTCCCGGGTTTACTTCCAGGCCGTGTTCCCGTTCGAACCTTCGCACACTCTCACCCATCAGGAGGGTAACCTCCCGCGGGGTGCCCGCGTGGGCATCACCTTCCAACCCGTGCCCTTCCCGGAAATACCCTTCCCCGATGTTCCGCTTCGCCGTCCCGCGCTCCCGGCTTATGCAGACGCCGAGGACTTTTCCCACTCCTATTCCTCCTTCTGAGAAATGGGCTGAAACAGGTTCATGTCTATCGTCAGGGTAATCGGCGCCTGGGTGGTGTTCTTTACCCTCACCCGGAAGACCGGGTTCTTAAGGAGGCACTGCCACAGGGTTACCCCCTCGTAGCCGGCGGTTTTATCCGCCACCACCCATTCGGAGTCCCGGAGTTCCTCCAAGTAGAGGAGGAAGCGCCCGTTGCTTTCGGTACGGAAAGCGACCACCAGCGTAGTGCTCTTGAACTCGCCGAAGGTGACCTGCTCGCCGGGAGCAAGTTCACGCTCCTTGACCAGGGAAATGATGTTTGGCTCCAGCGCCGGAACCGGACACACATCGAAGAAGGGATAGTACATGATGATCCTCCTGTAAGTTTTATTTTACACCAGATTTTATTATAAGCCGGTCTCCTTCCCCGCGGCAAGCTTCAACCTCCGCAAGAACTCCGCCGGCGCCTCCGGACCACCGACTGGCTTTTCCCTGCAGCCTGTGGTAAACTTTACAGAGTATCAGCACCCACAGGTCAGAGGTGGAAACCTTGGTGTTTGAAGAGGGAACCTTGGTTGTTTTCATAGACCGGCAGGGCCGGCATTACCTCCAGCGCCTCCAGGCAGGCGGGCGGTTTCATTCCCACCGGGGGTACGTGGAACATGACCGCGTCATCGGTGCCAATCCGGGCTCTACCGTTATTTCTTCAATCGGCGAAGAGTTCTTCGTCCTTCACCCGACCCTGATGGACTACACCATGAATATGCCCCGGAAAAGCGGGATTATTTATCCCAAGGATACCGGCATTATCCTCATGTGGGCCGACATCTTCCCGGGTAGCCGGGTACTGCTGGGCGGCGTCGGAAGCGGCGCCTTGCTGCTGGCGGTACTCCGGTACGTCGGGCCGACAGGGCAGGTCGTGGCCTACGACGTGCGCCAGGACATGCTCGACTACGCGGCGCAAAACCTGGAGAACTACTTAGGGGAAACCCCTAACCTCACCCTCAAACTCGGCAGCGTTTACGAACCCATCGAAGAGCGGGACTTCGACCGCGCCCTTCTCGACGTGCCCGAACCGTGGCAGGCCGTCGAGACCCTTTGCAGTTCCCTCACGCCCGGCGGCATCGTGTGCGCCTATCTCCCGTCCATCACCCAGGTGGACGCCTTCGTCACCGCGGTGAAGCAGACCGCCGCGTTTATCCTCGTTGAAACGATCGAGGTGCTGCTGCGCGACTGGCACCTGGCGGGAAAAAGCGTGCGCCCCAACCACCGGATGGTAGGACACACCGGCTTCCTGGTCTTCGCCCGCAAGCTTGAGCGCCCGCGCTAATAGTTCTCACAGAGCAGCTCGAAGTAGGCCCGGGGGTGATCACAGGAAGGGCAAACTTCCGGCGCTTCCGGCCCCTCATGAACGTAGCCGCAGTTGCGGCACTTCCAGCGCACGCTCTCTTCCCGCCGGAAAACCTTCCCCTCTTCGAGGTTGCGCAGCAGAGCCCTGTAACGCTCTTCGTGGTGCTTTTCCACCTCCGCGATCTTTCGCAAAACAGCGGCGATTTCGGGAAACCCCTCTTCCTCGGCCACCCGTGCAAATTCCGGGTACATCGCGGACCATTCATAGTTCTCGCCCCCGGCAGCGGCCTCAAGATTCTCCCTGGTGGAGCCGATGCCCTGCAGGAACTTGAAGATCCGCTTGGCGTGTTCCTTCTCGTTGTCCGCAGTTTCCTGGAAAACGGCCGCGATTTGCTCGTAGCCTTCCTTGCGGGCCGCGCTGGCGAAATAGGTATACTTGTTACGGGCCTGGGACTCGCCGGCAAAGGCGGCCCACAGATTCGCCTCGGTCCGCGTTCCTTTAAGCTCCTTCACCTTTCTCCCTCCTTACCCATTTTTAATGATCCTATTTTACCACAAAAAGGCTGTAAAAAAAGCCATACCCGCGCCGCATGAAATCCTCCTTCCCCCCAGAAAATAAGACGTGGTATAATTCCATATCCGGTCCAAAAAGGGGGGGAGGTTGTGGCCAAAATTGCCGTCATCGGCGTGGGCGCGGTCGGCGCCACCACTGCCTACGCCCTGACCATTGGCGGGCTCACGCAGGAAATCGTACTCCTGGACACCAACCGACCCCGGACTGAGGGCGAAGCCTTGGACTTAGGGGACAGCACCGCCTTCACCAGCCCGGTGCGGATTTACGCCGGCGATTACCCGGACTGCCAGGATGCCGACATCGTTATCACCACCGCCGGGGCAAACCAGCGCCCGGGAGAAAGCCGCCTCGACCTGGCGGAAAGGAACTTCGGGATCATCCGGAACGTTCTGGACAGGTTGACCGTGCACTGGCGCGGGGGCCTTTTGCTCGTTGTCACCAACCCGGTGGACGTGCTCACCTACGCCGCCGCAAAGCTTACCGGGCTGGGAAAATCCCGCGTACTGGGCAGCGGCACAATTCTTGACAGCGCCCGCTTCCGGCACGCGTTGAGCGCGCACGCAGGCGTTGACGCCCGCAGCATTCATGCTTACGTCATCGGCGAACACGGCGATTCCGCGGTGCCTCTTTGGAGCCGGGCGACGGTTGCCGGAATTGCTTTCAACGATTTCTGCCGCCAGAAGGGGATTGCTCCTCCCGGGAGGGAAGCCATCACCACCGCCATCCGGAAGGCCGCCTACCGGATCATCGAACGGAAGGGAGCCACTTACTACGCCGTGGGTCTGGCCCTCCGCCGGATCTGCGAGGCGATTCTGAAGGACCAGAACAGCGTCCTCACGGTCTGCAGTCTGCTTGAAGGCCAGTACGGCTACCGGGACACGGCTTTCAGCCTGCCGACGGTGGTGGGGAAGAACGGCAGAAGCACGGCGCTGGAACTGCCGCTGGACAATGAGGAGGCGGCGGCGCTGAAACACTCCGCCGCGGTCCTGAAAGCCACCCAGGAGCGGCTCGGCCTTTAGTCCTTCGCCTCGTCAACGTAGTGCTCCAGAAACGTGAGGAGCTCGTCGCCGAGCTTGCCCTGGTTGTAAAAACCAATGCCGGCCGTGATCGCCAAGGGGAGAAACGCCAGCCAGCCGACCGTGCCGGCCGCAGCCTTATCCATCCATTTACCGGCCCCGGTTTCGACCTCCACTCCGTTTTCCCGCTGCCTGAACCGCACGGTGAGGGCGTAGGACATCCCCGCCACGGCAGCCAGGGTTCCCCCTTTCTTTGCCTGAACCACAAACGTCCGGTCGTCGCCGAGGCGCTGCGTTTCAAACTCCCGGCGGCGGAACCAGATCTCGACAGCCCGGCTCAGGTGATCCGCCGTCAGGTTCGTCCGGTAAATCCGTAAAGCCATCAGCCTCCGCCCCCCGTCAGATGATCAGCATCGCGTCGCCAAAGCTGAAAAAGCGGTACCGCAGGCGCACCGCCTCCCCGTACGCCCGGAGGATCTTCTCCCTGCCGGCAAAGGCCGCCACCAGCATTAGCAGCGTGGAGCACGGCAGGTGGAAGTTGGTCAGCATCGCGTCCACCACCTTGAAGCGGTAGCCCGGGTAGATGAAAAGGTCCGTGTCACCCGCACCCGCCACTACCCTCCCGCGCTTGTCGGCCGCCGCCTCCAGGCACCGGACCGCGGTGGTGCCGACCGCGATAACCCGCCGTCCCTCGCCCCTGGCCCGGTTCACCGCTTCCGCCGTTTCTTCGGGAATGAAGTACTCTTCCCGGTGCATCCGGTGTAAGGTGATGTCCTCCACCCGCACCGGGCGAAAGGTATCGAGCCCGATGTGCAGGACCACGGGGACAACGGCCGCTCCTCTTTCTTTTATCGCGGTGAGAAGTTCCGCGGTGAAATGAAGCCCCGCCGTCGGCGCTGCCGCCGAACCCGGCTCCCGGGCGTAGACCGTCTGGTACCGTTCCGGCGCCGCAAGCCTTTTCTTAACGTAGGGCGGCAGCGGCACCTCCCCCACCCGCCGCAGCACCTCCTCGAAAGAACCCTCGAAAAAGAACCGGGCCACCCGTCCCCCAGCCTCCGTTCGGGAAAGAACCTCGGCCTGCAGCAGGCCTTCCCCGAACACCAGCCGCGTGCCCGGCGCCACCCGCCGGCCCGGCCGTACCAGCACCTCCCAGGTGTTGCTGCCCACGGCCCGGAGCAGCAGCACCTCCACCCGGCCGCCCGTGCGTTCCTTGACGCCGAAAAGCCTTACCGGCAGGACCTTCGTTTCGTTTACCACCAGCAGGTCCCCGGGAACCAGGTATTCCAGGATATCCCGGAAAAGCCGGTGTTCGAAATCCTCGCGGTCCCGCCGCACCACCAGCAGCCGGGATTCGTCCCTCTCGGGCGCCGGCTCCTGGGCGATCAGTTCCGGCGGCAACTCGTAGTCAAAATCGCTGCGCTTCAGCAAGACGTCTTTCCCAAACCCCTCTGAATTCCCGAAAACCTTTACCGCACCGTTTGTTCCATTTTACAACAACTCGCGGGCCGGGGAAAGTTTCCCCGCACAGGACCACCTAAATCAAGGTAACCGGCCAGGGAATTAGATTATAACAATTTTTCATAATTATTATTGCAGGAATTTATTACAAAGGTTCGAATTATAACTGAAGTGTCCGGAGGGAAAGGAGCCGGCGCTCCCCGCGGGCTGCAAACTCGTTGGCCGGCCCAGCACTCAACCGAGGGAAACGGCAACACGTATCATCATTAAAGTGAAAATATAGCGAAAACCTTCCACGGTCACGGATAGAAAAGCTGTTTCTCTGGTTGAGTGCTGGGCCGGGTGGA
>JASEJH010000036.1 GCA_030016455.1 Thermoanaerobacteraceae bacterium | reverse complement strand
CGATGGACTTCACCGCGTCTTTCTACCAGGATTTCAACCGCGAGCGCGCCGCGGAACTTCAAAGTTTGATGCAGCTTGAACCTTCCGCCTGCATCAGCACTCTTTCCCGCGGTTTTCGAGCACGGCTTAAGCTGCTACTGGCCATGTCCCGGGACGCCGCCCTCATCCTGCTGGACGAACCGTTAAGCGGTATTGACCCTATTTCCCGCCGGAAGATTAGCGACGCGATTATTCAGGCGTACCGTCCCGCGCACTCAACGATCTTGATCGCGACCCACCTGATCGGCGAGATCGAACCCGTTCTGGACCGCGTGGTTTTTCTCCACCGCGGGCGGGTGGTTTTGGACGAAGAAGCAGAAGTGGTGCGTGCTGCCCGCGGCCGCTCCGTGGAGGATCTTTTCAGGGAGGTGCTGGCATGAAGTCGTTTTGGAAGCTGTACGTTTACGAACTGCAGGGACTGTGGCTTTACCTCATCGGCGGCCCGCTGGCAGCGACCATTTTCGTCCTCTATCTTGCTACGCGCAAGGATATTTGGCCTCTTCCCGAAATAATTGATTGCGCAACTCTCCTCCTTTATCCCATGTCAATAATTGCGCTGATATTTGGCACCTGGGTTGTAGAGCGTGAATGGGATAAAGGAACCGCTTACCAGTTGCTTGCCCTGCCGGTCAGCGGCTACGCCATCTTCGGCGCTAAGTTCGCCGCAGTTTGCACGATATTTCTGCTGCCGTTAGTATTTCTCTTAACCGGGCTGCTCGCCCTGGTCTGGCCCAGCGGCATAACCTTTATCGCAAAAGCACCTCTGTTCTGCAGAATCTATCACACTCACGTACTTTCAGAAGCAATAGTTTGTTTCGGGGTTATTGCGCCCTTAATTTTTTGGTCTGGCCTTGTGGGTTTGTTCTTGCGGGTTGTTGGACTCTGGCTCCGCCCTTTGAGAGTTGTAACCGGGATTGTCATCCTTATTGGTTATTCGTTGAGTTACCGCCTGTTCACCCTTTTAGAAAAGCCAATGGCGTACACCATACCCTGGCCCGGCGGTTTCTACGTGCGCGGCGACGAGGCAATGCTCTTTTACACGGCTTTGCCGCTGTTGCCGGTGGTAGCTGCTCTCGGGTTGAGTATTCTTTTATTTGTAGCCGCCGGCTGGCTGTTAGAACACCGCCTTGAAGTATGAGGCCGGTTACGAAAATTTACCGAAAGTGGAATATGTGAACGTGGACCAAAGGGGACAGGGAAACGCTCCTATGCGCTTTATCAGCAAGTCATTGGAGGGTCAACAAGCCAGAACAGAACTGTTATAAAACAAAAAATAAAGCAGTAGTCTCGAAAATTTAACCTGGAGAAGTTTATCCCCCGGGAGGAAAATTCGCTGGCCTGCGCTAATAGTTAAACGCATAAACTATAGAATGCGGGGGGTTACCCCGGTACCGGGGGTGGTCAGTTGAAGTCCTTCAGGCTGTTCAGAGGATGGCTGGCGGTCTTCGCCATCTTGCTTGCGCTTCTTTACGCAACCGGCTGGGCCACAGCAGTTACGGCCGCCCCTTCCGGAAGCGATAGCTCCTTAACCATAAAAGCCCAGGCAGGCTGGGATGGCCGGGGGGTGCCCAACTGCACGGCTCCCGCAGTGGTTAACCTGAAAAACCAAAGTTCTGCCGACCTGCGCGGGGTCGTCGAAGCAGTCACCTACGCCGGCTTTATTCCTGAGTCTTTCTATGGTCCCTTTTCCCCCGGAAAATCGCTCAAGTATTTTCCCATCGGTGCCTACGGCCAGGAGATAACCCTGCCGCCCGGGGTGACAACAAAAGTGGTTCTCTGGTTTCCGTTCCCCGACGCCCAGGGGAAACTGCTCTTTCGCTTTCGCGCTGAAGATAAAGTGCTTGCCAGTACGGAAGTGAAAATGGCGCCCGGCCTGGTGAAGCCTTTCCCATTGGGCAGTGCGGTGGGTGTGCTCGGTAATGTTCCGCAGGCTTTGGAGCAATTCCGGTTTTCGTTAGTTGATCCCCAATTCCAGAAACCGCCGGTGATCCGGCTCACACCTGAGCTTTTGCCGCGCACAGTGGAAGAACTGGACGCCTTCGGTGTGATCCTCCTCACGGCCGCTGGAACCACCGGGCTGACACCCGGCCAGAGCCGCGGTCTCCTTGAATGGGTTGAAGAAGGCGGCAACCTGGTGCTGGCCGGCGGACCGGAAATAAACAAAACCCTATCGGCTCTCCCCCCCGGTACCGTTAAGATAACAGCCACGGGTCTCGGCCGCTACCAGAACTGGCAGCAGATAGCCGCGTGGCTGGGGCTAAAAGAAGCCGCCACACCGCAAAGAGAGCCGGTGCCGGTGTCCCGCTTAACCGGAGAGGGAATCCGGTGGGGGCCGCAGGGGGCACCCCTTGGAATGCAAACAACCTGGGGGAAAGGAAAAGTCACCGTTTTATCCTTTGACCCGACCGCAGAACCCTGGCGCTCCGGCAGTACCGGTCAGGCCCTATGGGAAAAGCTCCTCCTGCCGCTAAGCCCGGAATGGGGCGGCTTTGTCCCTCGCTTCTTCACTGAACAATCGTTCCAATTGATCCACCAGACGAATTACCTGCCTGCCGAAGCCTTCCCAAGCTGGCCGGCGGTGGGGCTTTACCTGCTTGTCTTTTTGCTCGTTGCCGGACCGGTCACTTACTGCCTGCTGCGCCGGCGGCAGTGCCCCGAATACACCTGGCTGGCGGTGCCGGCCCTCGCGATTGTCTTTACGGGAGCGGTTTATTTTTATGCCGTTCAGACAGGCAGGAACGTCATCGTTAACGTTCTGCAGGTCGCAGACGTCACTTTTACCCGCTCCAGAGGCTTTACCGCGGCAGGCTTCTTTGCGCCTACCCTTCCCGTTCTAAATCTGTACCTTGCCGACCCGGGACGTCCGGTGAAGGCCGCGTCGGTACCCACGCCGTCTGAATCTTTTGCTTCGCTCTCCAACCCGCCTTATACCCTCACCCGCGGTCAAGACCTCAAGCTGCAGTTCGAAAAAAGTTCACAGTGGGGGATGCGTCCGGTATTTTTCCGTCAGGATGTAGAAAAAGAAGCCGGCGGACTGGTAGCCAAATTGCGGGTGGAAGACTCGCGTCTGGTGGGCGCGGTTCGCAACCAAACCGGCAAAAAATTAGACCACGTAACACTGCTTTTCGGAACCGGCTACAAGGTATTGGGCAACCTGGCGCCGGGACAGGAGGTCGCGGTGGAGCTGCCCGTTCCTCCACTATCACGGCACACTGCTTTGGGAGAGCCGCCACCCTTCCAGCGGAACTGGCAGATCTTTCTTTACCCGGAAGGGCCGCCTCCGGTTGCCGCCGGGCCTTCCCCTTATCCGCAGCCGCCGCGCAAGCCGACCATAGCGGAGCAGCGCCGGGCCAGCCTGCTGGAAATCTGGTGCGGGGCGTTTTTCTACCGTAGCCCTTTCCCGAACTCGGGCACCTGGCCGCTGACCCTGGTAGCATGGAGCACCGAGCCGCTTAAAGAGGTTAAAGTAAAAGGCTTAAGAAACCGGATCCATTACCTGAGTATGATCATCAAACGCCCGGAGATCGAACTGCCCCGCGGCAGTTTCAAACTGCCTTACGGTTTAATCATACCCGAAATCACCGAGTTCCGGGGCGGCGGTACGTTCGGTCACAACAATCTCACCGGAATGGAAAGCGGCGCGGTGACCTTCGCCTTCCATCCGAATCTTCCCCCAAACGCTGAAATAAGGGAAATAACGGTGCATTTACCGTTCTTCCCGGCCAGGCTGTTTCCGGCGACGGCACCGATGCCGGGAAAGCCGTCGCTCGCTCCTCAGCCGGTGGCCCCGGGAGCCTTTGCCGTCTACCACCCCGGCAGCGATTCCTGGAAAGAATTATCAGGCGCCACCTCCTTTACGCTTCCCGGAGAATACGTCCTGCCGGGCGGTGAGGTGCGCGTCCGGGTGAAAGGAACCGGCGGCCCGCAGAGTGAAAAAGGATTCTACTTCCTGCCGCCGCAGGTGTCGTTCCAGGGGGTGGTCGAATGATCAGAATAAAGGGCCTAATTAAGAAATTTAGGCACGTGACGGCTTTGCGGGACCTTGATATGACGGTCCCGGCGGGCACAATTTACGCCTTTGTCGGGCAAAACGGCGCCGGCAAGACCACCACCCTGCGCATCTCAGCCGCCTTGCTGCCACCCGACGGGGGCACAGTCGAGGTGGCAGGCTGCGATGCGGTGAAAAGGCCCCGGGCGGTGCGGGAAATCATCGGTTATATGCCCGATTTCTTCGGCGTTTACGACGACCTGCGGGTGGGCGAGTATCTTCTTTTCTATGCCGCAGCCTACGGCATCCGCGGTCCAGAAGCGGCCCGGCGGCGCGACAACCTCCTTGAATTAGTGGGACTGGGCGAAAAACGCGAGGATTTCGTGGATACCCTCTCCCGGGGGATGCAGCAGCGTCTGTGCTTAGCGCGCGCCCTGGTGCACGATCCCCCCGTGCTGCTCCTTGACGAACCGGCCAGCGGGCTTGATCCCCTGGCACGGGTCGAGATGCGGAAGATTCTGCAAGAACTGGGGCGCACCGGGAAAACCATCGTCATCAGCAGCCACATCCTCCCGGAACTCGCCGACTTCTGCAACTACGTCGGGATGATAACCGGCGGCCGGATGGTTTACGAAGGCCCCATCACCCAGATGATCGCCGCCGCACAGGTGCAGCAGATCGTCCTCCGGGTCGCCGGCAAAAAGGTCCCTGCCCGGAAAGTAATCGAAGCCTGGCCCAACGCCGAAGTGGTGAAGCTGACGGATGAGCAAATAGAACTCCGTCTGGCCGGTGGCGAAGCCGAAGCAGCCGCGCTGTTGAAGGAACTCGTGCAGGCAGGAGCAGCGGTAACCCACTTTGCCCGGACGGAGCAAACCCTCGAAGACGCTTTTGTCCAAATCGCCAGCGAGGTGAAATAAATGGTGCTTTCTGAAAGCTGGAAAAATTTCCGGGAGGGATTGGCTGACGGCCTCTTGCCTTTGCTCGGAAAAGAGATTCGGGGACGGAGCCGCAGTTGGCGCTTTCCGCTGCTGCTCTCGATTTACCTGGCGCTGTTGAGCGGCGGGATCCTCACCTTTTTGTGGCTGAACCGGCAGGTAAGCCAATTTTTCCTGCAAACCGGTCTCCTGCTTTACGGGCTCTTTGCCTGTGGGCTGGTGCTGCTGCTGGCTTTTATCGCCGCGGCAGTGGCGGCTACCGCCATCAGCGGTGAGCGGGAACGGCGGACTTATGACTTACTCTTAGTTACCGCTGCCTCACCGGCGGGCATTATTTTAGGCAAATGGCTTTCCTCGGTGGTATACCTGCTCCTCCTGGTAGTGGCCGCACTACCCTTGTTAGCCGTGGTTTACCTCTTTGGCGGCGTGCCCCTGGTAACGCTGGGCAAAGCGCTGCTGCTATCTCTCTTCGCCGGCCTGGGTTACGGTGCAGTAGGATTAGCTTATTCCGCCGTCCTGAAACGCAGCCAGGCGGCGATCATCTTCTCGCTGGTCACGGTCTTCGCCCTTATCTTCGGCACCTTAATCATCGCCGGAATTGTGGCTGCGAGCCAGAGACAGCCGGGACCGGTACCGCCGCCTCCGCCGGGGAAAGAACGCGCCTGGTATATCTACCTCAGCCCATTGAGCGCTCTACCCGACATTTTACCCCAAAACGGCGTGCCGGTTCCTATTGCGGGCGAGCTAATAAACATCTCACGCCACCTGGCAGCCGGAGCGGCGGGCGTTTACTACGAGGAGTCCCCCTTCGGCACGCCGGCCACGCTGAAACCGGGCTGGCCGGCCTGGGCCAGGTTCACGGTATACCAAAGCCTTTTAACCCTAATCTCTCTTTTTACCGCCGCCTTGGCCGTTAACCCCCTGCCTCCCTGGCGGAAGTGGCAACTCCTTCGGGGCACAAAAGAACCGCCTCCCAAAAAAGATTGAATCCTGGAGTGGTACCCTCCCATGCTCCAGCCCACAACCTTTCGAGAGAAGGCATCGATCACAGTGGCGAAGTAGAGCCAGCCTTCGCCGGTGGCATGCTGTGTTATGTCGGCGACCCACAGCCGATCTATTTTATAATCTCCATAGAGATCTTCAGTATAGCGAAGGAACGTCGATTTAATTTTTAAAACCAACAATCCCGATTATCAGTCCTATCAAAACGATGAAGAATTCAATACCTCCCAAGTTACTTGATTGATCTACCATAAATAAAGCCACCAAGTAGCATTATCATAACTCCTAAAATCATTGTCTTGATTGGTTTAAGATTCATTTTTTTCTTTCACCTCTATCCATAAATCCACCAAGCAAAATGCCACCTAACAGTTTCGGGCTGTCCAGTGGCGTTTCGGCATGGTTGTTTTCCTCCTCGTTTGCTCGCTCCCATTCTACCATGCCGTTTGTCGAGTCTTCTATGGGGGTCAGACCCCCCTTCTGCATCAGGTTGAGTTATCCTTGCCTAACCCTGCCCATCAAACCCATCTTTTTGGTAATTTCGCCAATCCTCGCCAGTTTTCCTGCCAAAGTTTGTCGGCGATAGTGCGCGAGGTGATACCCTCAAGTCCCGGCAAAACGTGGTATAATGCGTGTACAAAAGCATACGGAAAAGGAGCATGCCAAATGCCGATTATTACTGTAAAACTGGCGAAAGGCCGCTCGATTGAATTAAAAAGAGCGCTGGTCAAAGCCGCGACGGAGGCTGTAGTATCTTACCCTGGATGTCAAACCGGAATGGGTTTCGGTGCTCATCGAAGAGTTCGACCGGGAGAACTGGGCCACCGGCGGCGAACTGCACGCCGACAAGTTCGGTGAAGGTTTCGGCGGAAAAGGCACGGAAAAATAAGGTTGGCGGCTACTACTCTTGGTAACTCGTCGGTACAGGACGTAAAGAGAGCGCTGCCGCGAACTATAGGCCCGCAGTGGTAAGGAATTGTTCACGGAAGTACGCGGGAAAACCGTCAGGAGGCTAAAGATGATACTTACGCGAAGCCAGAAAACCGAAGAACTCGTGGATTTCCTGAAGCGCGACTACGCCAACAACTTATACTTCTTTAATTACCTGGACGAGCTTTCCCGGCCGGATGCGGAGGCCGTCGTGCTGGCCGCGCGGGAAAACGACGCCGTCGCCCTGGCGCTTTTGATTTCCCCCACCCACTGCTGTATCTCGACTGGCAATGTCCGCCTGATAGACGCAATCGCCGACCAGATACCCCCGGTGGAAAGCGTTCACGTTTTGGGAAGAAGCGACCTGACCCTCAAACTGCTGGGCGTGGTCCGCGGCCCCGCGCGAAAACAGAAGTTTTACTCGTTCTGCAAGCTGAACCCGGCACACCTTCCTCCCCTCAAAAACCCTTATAGCAGAAAGGCGTCGCCGGCGGATTTGCCCGTGCTGCTATACCTGTATAAAAAGAGCAACATCCTTGCCAACCACGAAACCAGACTGCCGTCCATCCTGGCCTCCGGTACCGTCTACTTTGCAAAACAAGGCAACGACGCCGTCTCCTGCGCCCTCACCACCACGGAAATGCCCGAAATGGCAATGATCGGTGGGATTTTTACCGACGAAGTCCACCGGAACAGGGGTTTCGCACGAGATTGCACCGTCAACCTGTGCCGGGACCTTGCGGCAAGGCAGAAAGAAGTTTATCTTTTCTACGAAGCGGGCGACCCGCTGCTGACCAGGATGTACCGAAACATCGGTTTTGAAGAAACCGGCACCTGGGTTGTCGCCACCCAGCGTTAAGACATCCGGCAACCACTACCACGCCAACCTTCCAACGTTTCCCGGTTTATAATCCCCGGGTTTCCGGGTAACGCTCCCAGGAACATGCGCTCAATGAAGTGCTGGACCGACCACATCCCGGTGGCCAGGATGAGGGGAACCGTCATGGTCAAGAACTCCCGGTAACCCCCCTCGCATGACCAGCGCCAGAGCAGGAAACCGGGTATCCTGTTCAAAACGTTCGCGTTAATCGCCATTAAGTGCCTTCCTGCTCCAAACACCAACTGTCGCCTTTACGCCAAGTTGCCGAGCAGCCGGGCGATAAAAATATCCTTTCCTACGCGGTCGATCGTGCGCCCCAACCGCTCGCCCTTTCGCCCCAGCTCCTGGTAGAGTTCAAGTGTCTTCTGGGCCAGCGTCATCACTCCGGCGTCATCCACCTCCCGGGCAACCTCGTTGCCGATTCGCGGGCGGCCGCTCCCCAAACCCCCGATCACCACCGTCCACCCCTCCGGCTTGCCGAAAGCACCGAAATCCCTGAGCCAGGATTCGCAGCAGTTGAAGACACAGCCGGAAATCCCGACTTTGAACTTGTGCGCCAGGTCTCCATAACCAACGAGCAGTTCGTCCAGACGCGCTCCCAGACCCAACGCATCCTGCTGCCCGAAGCAGCAGAAGGTCGTCCCGGGACAGGCCTTCACGTAGTGGACGCACAACCCCACCGCGGGCGCCGGCTCTACCCCTAATTCGGCCAAGACCGGTTCGACGTCCTCCGGTTTCAGCCCTACCAGGGCGACCCGCTGTGCCCCGGTGAGTTTGACCGCCGGGATCCGGTACTTTTCCACCACGTCGGTCAGCCGCCGCAGGGTCGCCGCATCCAGGACTCCGGCGGGAGCAAACCGCGGGACAACGGCGTAAGTTTCCCGGTCCCGCTGCAGGAAAGCACCCCGCGGCACTTGATTATCGTGCTTTATCATTACTCTTCCTCCTTGTACAACACTTGCAAAACATTATTCGTCCCGGCACGGCTTTTTCCTGTTTATTTGCTCGAACTGATTTCATACAGTCATTCCCGCGGCAGGGCCACCGCCCGGAGCTTCTCCGTACCGCATCTTTATAGAACTCCATTACCTTAATGAGGTTGTTTGTCCCTTTCAAAAAACGGAAACCCGGCTCAGAGTGAGCCCAATGGCCGAGGTGGCAGATACGGCTATCCCCGCCGCAACCGCGCGCTTGACGGCCTGCTATCGAGGATAGCCTCTTTGGTAACAGTGAGCTTTCAGGGTGAAAGTTGAAACGGCCCGGCGACTGCACCGGAACCGCAACTTCACGTGCTTCTTCGAGAGTACTCTGAGGGGTGCTGCCATAGTCGCGTGCGCTAACAATGATCAGAGCCACAATTAATCAATTGCACCCAAAACGACGGAACTCAGCGGCGAATGAAATTTGTCCGCCGGAATGATTCCAGCATTTTTTATCCGGCTTCGGGAAGGAATACAACAGGCATTCTAATTTTGAGCATGCCTCTTTAAATACCAATTCTGAAGGTTTTGCTTTGACCCTTCCTTACTTTGTATGCCATACAACATCTGAATTCAGCGGCGGCCTTTCATGCCGTCCGCTGGTGTGGTTTGCTAT
>JASEJH010000035.1 GCA_030016455.1 Thermoanaerobacteraceae bacterium | reverse complement strand
CAAATTTGATGAAAACGCGGGCAACGACTACCAGAACGACGGCATCGTGCTGAACATCTATTACCTGCTGACGCAGCAGTAAAAGACAGCAAGCCGGGCCGCCCGCGTAACATCTTAGCCCGAGGGACGGCCCGCCCTGAAAGGGGCTGAAAAATAAGTGACAAAAAGAATGATAATCCTCGCGTTGGCGCTGCTCCTGGTCGCGGGGATGGCCGGTGCCGGAACCTTCGCCTACTTCAGCGACACCGAAACCAGCACCGGGAACACCTTCACCGCCGGGACCATGGACCTGAAGGTTGTAGATTGGAACGAACTTACCTGGAAAGACGGGGTTACAGCGACTTGGACGGCAACTAATATGAAACCGGGAGATGAACTACCATTTCTTGCAGAGTTTGTAGGATTAGGAAGAGTTGGCACCATAACACCAAATCATCTTGAGATCACCTGCGATTATAGCGTAATCGAAGAAGATCCGCAAACAGAAGCGGATACTGACCCAAACACGAACCTAAATCCAGACAAGATGGCAAAGCAACTGGTGATCACAAGATTCTTGTACAACGGTGTCGACTACCTATCATCCATCCAAGATAAGGATGGAGACTTAAAGAAAACATTTTATGACCTAAAACAAGCCCCGGTTGACAATTTGCCAATACCGCCAATCGCTGATGGACAGCAAAACTTCAGATTGAGCGTGAAATTCGACGAGAACGCAGGCAACGACTTCCAGGGCGACACCTTAAACCTGACCATGATCTTCACCCTGAACCAGGACGCGAGTCAGTAGTTTCTCCGATAGTGTTTCTGTGTTTACGATAACCGGGGCGGGCTTGTCCCGCCCCGCTCCCTGTTCTGGCAGCGCTGCGGCGGAAGCTTTGGCGTCAGCCGGAGGAAGGGCCAAGTCTTTTGCGGAAGCGGTAGAAGCGCAAAAATCTAAGGAGGGAGATTCCTAATGGGCAAAATCCTTAGGAGGTGGCGGCTGGTGGTCTTGGTGGCCGTCGGGCTCACCCTTCTCGGCGGCGGGTTGGCGCTTGCCTTTTCGGACACCGAAAACCACTGGGCCAAGTCGGCCGTCAACTGGGCCGCGGAACGGGGTCTGGTGAAAGGTTACTCCGACGGCAGCTTCAAGCCCGATAAGGCTGTCAGCAGGGCGGAGGTCGCCCAGATGTTCCAGAACTACCAGAACTGGCGCGAACTTGCCCGCCGGCCCCAGATGGTCCCGCGGGGCTGTTCCGCCTGCCACGTGGCTAATGCGCCGGGGCTGGGCGACGTCCGGATCGCCGCCGAGGCCAAGAAGAAGAAACCGCACCCCGATCTGCCGCCGGATGCCACCGTAGACACCTGCATCTCCTGCCACAAGGGAGACTTCGCGGATATGATCCACGTGGCCCACGCGAACTCCCCCGTCTTCACGGAGAAGTACTTCGGCAACTGCTGGAGTTGCCACAAGGTGGCCGAGGGGAAGTTCACCTTGCTGCCGTAAACCGGAGAAAGATGCCGGCGGCAGATGGAGCAAGCCGCCGGCACTGAAAACTCTGCTTTAAGCGGTAAATCCGCAGGGATCTTATTCAGGGGGAGGAAAAACTCCCCCTTTTTGGCTGCTGTAGGATGAGGGGCGGATCGCTTTTCTGCTACCGGCCGAAGCGGTGCTCGGTGCCGTCAAGCAGCCGCCGGATGTTGCTTCGGTGCCGGTAGATGGCGACGCCGGCGGCCAGGAGACCAAACAAAATGTAGCTTCCGGGGTAGCCAAAGACGCCGATCAGCACCGGCAGGCTGCCCGCAGCGATGATGGAAGCAAGCGAAACGTACCGGCTCAGCCCGAATACGGCGGCCCAGAGCACGAAAGCGGCAAGCGCCGCCTTCGGCGTGAGCATCAGGAAGACGCCCAGCGCGGTGGCGATCATTTTGCCCCCGCGAAAGCGGAGGAAAAGCGACCAACTGTGGCCCGCAAGTACGCAGGCGCCGGCCACAACCGCCGGCCAGTGCCCGGCGCGGCTCCCGAGATAAACGGCCACCGCTCCCTTCCCCACGTCTCCCGCCAGGGCGACCAGGCCGAAGACCGGCCCTAAAACCCGCCAGACGTTGGTGGCCCCGATGTTACCGCTGCCGTAGCGGAAGAGGTCCACCCCCCGGCTTCGCGCCAACAGGTAGCCGGTGGGGAACGAGCCGATCAGGTAAGCGATGATAGCGATTCCGAGCAGTTTCAAACGGCATCACCCCGGCTTACGGTTAGAGCTCAGACGGACTGATCTTTGAGGTCAGTTCGAAGTTCGAGTTAGGCTCAAACTGATGAACCTATAAAGTCCGTGCTACGTGCAAGCTTGCGGGTACAGCTTTCAGGTTTGTCTACGTCGAACCGTTTTTACCGTTCAACCGCCGCACCGTTACACCCTCACACCGACTCAAAGTTCGACGTTCGGCGTTTAGACGGCCGGCTGCTCCGGTTTAGAGAAGTCGAGGAACGCCGCTCCGCAGGTAATTCCTAGAGCGGCAGGCCGGTCAACTCGATCCGGTGGAGATCGTCCCGCAATTTTTCCGAAGCGTCGAGTATTTCTACCCCGACGATGTGGTTTTCTTCATCCAGATCAACGACTACCCCTTCTTCAATATCCACACTATAACTGGGTGGCGCGGTACGAAACTCTATGTAAAGGGCGTCAACTTCCGGGTCATACTCAATTTTCACTGCCATCCCCCTCTTTAGAAAACTTACGCTTAACAGTAACCGTAACCACTATGTTTACATTTTCAACTACAGTGTAGGTTACCCGTAGCCAGTCACCGGTGCGCTTTTTCCACGCGTTTTTTCTGCCTTTAATGCTATCTGTTACTCCATTATAACACATCCTTACCGCACCGAAGGCATGTGTCCCGTGTTCAGCGTTTGACGTTTGCGTTGCCGGAGCCTGCTTTATAATTAATTTATGAAAGAGCACTTTACAGGGTCCCTGGCGAAACACTTCGCGTGCCGTCCCTGTGCTTGCGCCTGAGCTTAAACCGGATCGGCGTTCCGGAAAAATCATAAGCCGCCCGGAGCTGGTTTTCCAGGTAGCGCCGGTAGGAAAAATACATCAATTCCGGGCCGTTCACGTGCAGGAGAAAAACGGGCGGGTTTTCCGCCACCTGTTTTGCCGCGTATATCTGCAGCCGTTTTCCGCGCACCGGGGGCGGCGGGTTGCGGAGAACGGCCTCCGCCAAAAGTGCGTTCAGCTCCGCCGCCGGAACACGGCGGCGGGCGTTGGCCGCCGCGCGGTCTACGGCTTCGAGCAACTCCCCCACGCCCCGGCCCGCAGTGGCCACCGTGAAGACGACCGGCGCGTAGCCGAGGAAATCGAGCGCTGCCGTCACGGCTTCGCGATACTCCCCCGCGTTTTTCCGCTCCCGGGGCACCAGGTCCCATTTGTTCACGGCGATGACTACCGCCCGGCCCGCTTCCTCCACCATTCCGGCGATGCGCTTGTCCTGCGCGGTCACTCCCTCCACAGCGTCCAGAACCAGGACCGCCACTTCCGCCCGGGCCAGCGCCTTCTGGGCCCGGATGATGCTGTACCGCTCTACCGGCATCTCCACCCGGCTCTTCCGGCGGATCCCGGCGGTGTCAACCAGCACGTAACGCCGCCCGCCCCGTTCGAAGGGTGTGTCCACCGCATCCCGGGTCGTCCCGGGGGTTTCGCTGACGAGTACCCTCTCCTCTCCCAGGATGGCGTTGACCAGGGACGACTTGCCGACGTTGGGCCGCCCGACAACCGCGACGCGGAGGGCCTCCCCCTCTTCCTTTCGCCCGGCCTTCCGGAGCGGCAGCCGCGATACCACCGCGTCCAGGAGGTCCCCGGTATTCAGACCCTGGGCCGCCGAGACCGGAAGCGGCTCGCCCATTCCCAGGGCGTAGAACTCGCCCAGCGCCGGCGGCGGGTCGAACCGGTCGACCTTGTTTACCACCAGGAGCACCGGTTTTTGCGACCGTCGCAGGATGTCGGCCACGGCTTTGTCTTCGGAGACCACGCCGGTCAGGGCGTCCACCACAAACAGGACCAGGTCCGCTTCCTCAATCGCCCGGGCCACCTGTTTTCTGACGCCGGCCTCGATTGTGTCCGCGGCTTCCTCCACCACACCGCCGGTGTCGGCCAGGACGAATCTTCGCCCGTTCCACTCGGCTTCCCGGTAGATCCGGTCCCTGGTCACCCCCGGCTCCGGTTGGACAATCGCTACCCGGCCTCCCACCAGCCGGTTGAAAAGGGTTGATTTGCCGACGTTCGGCCGCCCGACGATGGCGACCACCGGTTTGTCCTTCATCGGACACCTCTTTCACGGTTCACGGTTCACAGTTCGAGCTCAAGCCGACGGACTTTTGGGGTCCGCTCTACGTGTAAGCTTGCGGGTACGGCTTTGGGGTCCGTTCAAAGTTCACGGTTCACAGTTAGGCTCAAACTGATAGACCTTTAGGGTCCGTTCTACTTTAAGACGTTTTAACCGTCGCACCGTCTAACCGTCATACCGTTACACCGTCATACCTGTTCAAAGTTCGGCGTTCGAGCTTGACGCCCAGCGCCGCCACTAATTCGCGGGGTTCCGCCGCCGGGATCACCGGACAGCCTACCGCCGCCGCGAGGTCGCTGCAGGTCGTGTCGTCTAAAAACACATGCCGGTCCTTCAGGGCGGTGGCAGGAACGACCACCAGGTCCGGCTGCGGCAGCCCTTTAAGGGACTTCTTCAGCGCGGCGCGGATATCCCGCCCGGTCAGCAGGCCGGCCACCGTAACCGTCGTCCCGAAAAAGCGGTTGGCAACCGGAAGCAGTGTCACCTGCATCCCCTCCACCAGGTTGAGCCGGGCCACCACCGGCCCGAGTACCGCCCTTGCCAGCGCTCCCGTGACCAGTACCGCGCGGCGGGGCGGAATTCGGGACGGCAGCCTCTTTTCCACTTGCTTCCACGCATCAAGGAAGCGCCGTACCAGACCCACGCCGTTTTCCAGTTGCGGGAAGCCTTCATACTCTTTCGCCGGGGGAACGGCTTTTCCTGCGCGGAGGTAAAACTCGTCGGCCGCGAAGATGATCCTGCTGCCGCAGCCCTGCCGGTACTGCCGCTGCCACCCGGCCACCTGTTCGAGCACCCGGGCCGCCCCAGCGGGCGAAACCGGGCGCAGGGGGTAAAGGCCCTGCCGGTGGCGCGTCAGCCCGACCGGCACGATCGCCACCGAGCGCACGGCGGGATAGAGGCCTGCCAGGTCGTTTACCGTGCGGGTAAGCTCCTCCCCGTCGTTCAGCCCCGGACAGAGCACCACCTGGGTGTGCATGGTGATCCCGCCGGCCGCGAGCGTGCGGAGCTGTTCGCCGATTTTTGCCGCCCTGGGGTTCCCCATGATCCGGGCCCGCAGTTCCAGGTTGGTTGTGTGCACCGAAACGTAAAGGGGGCTGAGGCGCTGGCTGACAATCCGGTGTAGGTCTTTCACGGTGCAGTTGGTCAGCGTGATGAAGTTTCCTTCCCAGAAGGAAAGGCGGTAATCGTCGTCCTTGAAATTGAGGCTTTGCCGCAGTCCCGGCGGCTGCTGGTCTACGAAACAGAACAGGCAGCGGTTTGTGCACCGGTGGATCCGGTCGAACGGTTCGGCGAAGCTGACCCCGAGTCCCGGTCCGCCTTCATCCTTTACGGAAACGTCGAATTCCTGCTCCCCGCGGCGGACGGTAAGGACCGGCTCCGCCGTTCCCAGCAGGAAGTAGTAGTCAATGACATCCCTGACCGGGGTGCCCCCGATGGCGGTCAGGAGATCACCCGGCTGAAGACCGACGGCAGCGGCGGCGCTTCCCTGCTCCACGCTCTCGATTTTCAACCCACGCCTTTTTCTTTCGACTTTGAAGGGGTTAGCGGATGTCTTTGCAGGCGGCATCATGGCAATTTTATAAATTCGTCCACGCTGAGGCCGGCTTGGCAAATTATGAGCGGTAGTTTAGTGATGGCTTCCTCTTTCGTCCTTCCCTGACTGATACATCCAGGTAAGCTATAACATTCGACTACCCAGTAGCCATCTTCGCCAGGACGAATAATTACTTGCCGCATCATTTCACCCCCGTCAGTCATGTCAGAATTCATTTTGAGTATACCACAGTTTGGCGCTTGGGTTATACGTTTGATGGTTTCCGCCACCTGCACAATTATCCTATTCCCACCGTTACCCGTCAAGTTTCTTTCAGGGCAAGCTGTAAAAGGTGAGGGTAGCATCGCCGCACTGCCCGGTAGAACAATTCCCTTCCCCAGCCGAAGTCTAAGCGAGCGAGCCGCCAGGCTACGCCCAAGGCAACGCCTCCCGGTATGCCGTCCGCTGGCAACAGGAGCCACCCGCCCGTTTCCCGCAGGAGTTCCTCCCGCACCCGGAAAAACCGGGTTACGAGCAGCGGCTCGGACCTGCACCAGAAGGCGTATACCCTGTGGCCGCCCCGGTCCAGGCCGTAGTAGACAAAGGCCTGCGGAGAAGTTATAAGCGGCAGGCTCCAAAGTGCCGCCGCTTCGAATAGACTGTCCTGCGGCAGGCGGCCCGTCCTGATGGCCGCCACCAGCGCCGCGAGAGGAAATCCCCGGCAGTCGCAGTAAACGAGTTTCATCGCTGTTAAGCTTATAAGTACGGCTTTCGGGTCCGTTCTACGTTCAAGGTTCGCGGTTCACAGCTCACGGTTCGAAGTTGGGCTGAAGACGGCCTTTAAGGTTCGTTCAAGGTTCGAAGTTTAAGGTTAGAGTTCGATTCTACATCTTTCCTTTTGGCTTCTGGCTCCTGAATTCTCGCTTCATCCCTCATCCTTCATCCTTCATCCTTCATCCTTCATCCTTCATCCTTCATCCTTCAGCCACCTCGTTTTTTACCCGGTAAACCAGTTCCCTGAGGCAGGAGCAAGCCCTGCGCAACCCGCAAAAGACCAGCGGCCGGCCCAGCGATGTGAGCTTGAGCCTCCGGGAGATGTACCCGCCCACCCGGAGGAGGAGCGGGACGCAGGACATGGCGTTGACCAAAATTATTTCCCGTACCGGTTCTTCTCCCGCGGGGCCGTTGAGGACGAGCGTAAGCGCCGCCGCGTCCCGGCGGCGCCCGAGCACGTATACCCGGTGGCCGTTTTCGTCACGGTCGAAAAAACGGAGCCGGCCGTGGTCGTTACCGTCCTGGGTGTCTAAAAAAGGAAGCCCGAGGAGGCGGCTGCTCCGGGGTAATTGTCCGTGAGGGGCAATTACCCCTGTATGCAGCGCCGCCGCCAGTACGGAAGAGTGGGTGCCGCCGTAACAATGATAGATGATTTCCATCTACGGTTTATCTTCTCCCTGCCGGTCGCGGTTCCGGAGCACGTTTGCCTCCCGCCGCCAAAAGCTGCGCAGGCGTTCGCGCGCCGCCTCCCAGCTTCCGGCGCTGATGACAAGATACGCGCCCACGCCGACGACGGTGGCCACCAGGATCCAGATGAAGGCCCGCCAGGCTCCTGGTGTTTTCGCCGTTTTATCGGTTATGGGTTTTGCCATTTCCGGCATCCCCGGCCGCGGGCCGGTCAACCCCAGGACAACGGGAACCGCATCGGCCAGTAGCCCCACACCGCGTTCCGCCTCGGTGCGGGTCAGCGTGTGGGTACCGCATTCAAGCAAGAGCGCCGTGGGCAAAAGGTCCTGGTTGTAGCTGCCGCGCCCGAGGAAAATACCCTTCACCAGTCCCGGGTGGATCCGGTTGGCGTAGGTCATCAGCCGCTTGGCGAAATCAAGGTTGGAGGACATGCGGGGGTTCTGGCGTCCGACAACCAGCCGGATCTGCCCTACAGACCTTCCTTGGATTTCTTCCCGGTAGAAGTCGGGGTCGGGAATGCCATCCCGGTGGACGTCGAAAAGGGCCATCGGGTTCGTTTTCAGCAGGCGGACGGCCGTTTTCCTAGACCTCAGGTAGGCCTGCGCATCGTGCGGGTCGTGGGGTGTTTTGTTGTGCAGCACGCGGGTGCCGTTGGTTTGCAGGTTCTGCGAGAGGCGGTCTCCAACCTTGAGGATTCCACCCCGGTAAGGGATGGCAATCGCTCCGTCGGTGGGAACGTAGGACTCGTCACTGTGGGTGTGGTAGATCCCGACCTCCCGCCGCGAGTTAAAAACGCCGACCGGCACCACGGCACGGTCAAGGTATTCTTCCCAGGCTAGGACGTCGCGGTCCATGCCCAACAGCCGTGCCACCGCTTTGCGGCCTTCCGATTTCACTACGCGGTAATGCTTCCCTTCGGCGGTCACCAGTTCGTCGCCGGCAGCCACGGCCCTGCCCAGGCAATCTATCACCCGGCCTTTTTCATCCACCACCGTGAAACAGTCCCCGGGCTCCAGTTCACTGTCCTGACCGGCGAAGAATGCCGCGGCGGACGACCACACCGGCAGCGGCGCCTTCGCGGTGTAAAAACCGCCCGCCAGACCGGCCAGGATCAGCAGCAGCCCGAGAACAATCTTGACGCTGCTATTCCGTGCCACCTTTATCCCCCCTTTCGCCTTCAGGAGACCGGAGGCCGGCAAGGAGTGATTCCGGACGCCCTTCATCGGCGGGGCCGCCCTGAATCCGTTCCCGCAATTCGCCGATTACTTCTGCAAGCAGGACGGCGAAAATGCCTGCGAGGACAACGGCGTCGAATATCCCGCCGCCGCCGATATCCACCCGGACCGGTGCCCGCGCTACGGCAACGCGGATGTAGTGAAAGATGTCGCCCAGCAGGACACCCAGGGTTGCCGCGACGAAGGCCGCCCGCCGCGACCGTCCCGCTGCGTACGCCACCACGCCTCCGATGAGCGGATAGAGGTAGAGCGGGTCCGTAAAGTCAAAACGCCCTGCCGGTTCCCTCAGCCCACGCATCAGGTAGGTCCCGATAAAGTAGACCACGGCACCGGTTAATACGGCCCCCCAGATGGCCCGCGTCCGTTCTTCACTTGTACCTGCACCGGCCAGCAGGTAAACCGCGACCCCGAGCGGGACGAGGGCCCCGCCGACATTGACGGTAACCGCGGTTGGGCGTCCCGCCAGCGGGATCTCGATCAGGCTGCCCAAAACGAGGGCCGCGATAATCAGCAGTGCCGCCCGGTCGCTGAGGCGCATCCGGTCGAGTACCCGGTGCCCCAACCCCAGATAGATGAGGAGGGAAAGGACAATCAGTAAAAGAAGCCCGATTGGAAACCTGTCCATATCACCTGCTCCTTACCTATTTTCCTAAAGTACAAGAAGACTCCGGCGCCGGGACTCCGAACGGCAAGGGAAGAGAGCCGAAAAGGAATCCGTACGGCCGGAACCGGCGACCCGACAGAAGAAGTCGAGACCCACGGGCCGGTCATTTTTCAGGCTTTCCTTTTTCGGCGGAAATATACGCGGGCAGTAACTATTCAACCTGCCACATCACACTTACGGAACGCCAGGCTAAAGCAAGCAGAGCGCGGAAGCCACGAGGGACGAACCGGAGCCCA
>JASEJH010000034.1:5572-9633 GCA_030016455.1 Thermoanaerobacteraceae bacterium | reverse complement strand
TGGTGCGGAGATCCCGGTAAAAGGCGGCCTGCTGGTGCGGGTTTTCCCCGTACCGCAAAGTCCCCACCAGATCGAAGGCCAGCGTCATCTCCTTCGCGAACCGCTCACCGGCGGTTAAACCGCCCAGGTACTCGGCGATCGCCGCGTCGTAGTGCGCCGTGTGCGCGAAGGCCTCCTGCGCCAGCGCCAGCCGCATTTCCGCGCTTACTTCGCCGGCCCGCAGGGCTTCCAGCACCGCCGGGTAACGCTCCGGGTTTACCACCACCAGCACGTACCGGTGGTTCTTGGCGGCCGCCCGGATCATCGCCGGGCCGCCGATATCAATGTTTTCCACCGCGTCCTCGAGCCGGACCCCTTCACGGCTTACCGTCTGGCGGAAGGGATAGAGATTTACCGCCACCAGATCAATGGGAGCAATGCCCTGCTCTGCGAGCTGGCGCAGGTGCTCCTCCGTCCGCAGCGCCAGAATCCCCCCGTGAATCTTAGGGTGAAGGGTTTTGACCCTCCCGTCGAGAATTTCCGGGAAACCGGTCACTTCGGAGACGTACGTCGCCGGAATCCCGGCACCCTTGATGGTTTTGAAGGTCCCGCCGGTGGAGATAACCTCCCAGCCCAGGTCTACCAGCCCGCGGGCGAACTCCACCACCCCGGTCTTGTCCGAAACGCTGATGAGCGCCCTTCTTTTCAACCCGTTCGCCTCCCTTAATACATTTAGGTTAAGGTCTAACAATAAACCGCAAGCCCGCAACCCAAAACCGTGTTACTATTCAGGCTTCCCGTTGGGCGCGGCGATAAACGGCGCAATGCTTCGTCACGCTCGCCCCGCACTCAACTCAGCCGGTAAAAGCAGCACAGTTCCGGTACCCTTTGCACACGGAGTCGAGTGCGGAGCAAGTGGCAGGCTGAACAGTTATAAAACCGCTTCAATCAAGCGTACACCACGCCCTGCACGCCGCTTTCCACCCGCCCGATGAGGTAAGCCTTCTCGCCCGCCTCCGCCAGCGCGGCCAGCAGGTCCGCCGCCTCCGCCGGCGGTACGATCAAGACGTACCCGATCCCCATGTTGAACGTCCGGAACATCTCCGCCTCCGCCACCCCGCCGCGCTCCGCGATCACCCGGAACACCGGCGGCACCGGCCAGCGTCCCCTTTCGAGCACCGCGCCCACTCCGGACGGCAACACCCGGGGGATGTTTTCCGTCAGGCCGCCGCCTGTAATATGGGCCATCCCACGGACGTCGAACCGCTCCAAAAGCGGGAGCACCAGGCGGACGTATATCCGCGTGGGTTCAAGAAGTTCCTCCCCTACTGTCCGACCCAAAGCAGGGTCGAAGCTGTCCACCGCGTGCCGCGAAACTTCAAAGAAGACTTTCCGGGCCAGGCTGTACCCGTTGGAGTGCAACCCGGAGGAGGGAAGGCCGATAACCGCGTCCCCGGAAGTAATCCGCCGCCCGTCCACGATCCGGCGCCGCTCGACCACGCCCACGGCGAAACCGGCCAGGTCGTATTCGTCCGGACCGTAAAAGCCCGGCATCTCCGCCGTTTCACCGCCGATGAGCGCGCAGCCGGCCAGTTCGCACCCGCGCGCTACGCCGGTAACGATGGCGGCCACCCGTACGGGGTCAAGCTTTCCCATGGCCAGGTAGTCGAGAAAAAAAAGCGGTTCTGCACCTGAAACCAGAATGTCGTTGACGCACATCGCCACGAGGTCAATGCCGACCGTATCGTGCTTTCCACACATAAAAGCGACCCGGAGCTTGGTACCGACCCCGTCCGTCCCGGCGACCAGGACCGGCTCACGGTACTTTGCGGGGATGGTGCAGAGCCCCCCGAAGCCGCCGAGCCCCGCCAGCACCTCCGGCCGGAAGGTGCGGCGGACGATATCCTTTAACAGACTTACCGCCCTGTTGGCCGCATCGATGTCAACACCGGCCTGGGCGTATGTCAAGCCCTCTTCCTTCACCGGTTTACCCCTGCTACGCAGGCGCAGAACCCAAACTTCCCGACAGCCCAGTCCCTGATCTTCACCGGGTATTCACCGGTGAAACACGCCCCGCAAAGGTCCCGCGCCTTTTCCCCGAAAACCCGCAAAAGCCCTTCCAGGCTTAAGTAGTGTAATCCGTCCGCACCGATGTGCTCGCGGATTTCGGAAACCGTCTTCCGGGCCGCGATGAGTTCGGCCTCGTTCGAGGTGTCAATCCCGTAGTAACAGGAACGGATAATCGGGGGCGAACTGAGACAATAGTACACCTTCGCCACTCCGGCCTCCCGCAGCATCCTCACGATCTTGCCGCTGGTGGTTCCCCGGACCAGGGAGTCGTCAACGAGGATGACCCGTTTACCCGCGACCGCCTCCCGGACCGGGTTCAACTTGATCCGCACCCCCATGTCCCGCATCTCCTGCACGGGCTGGATGAACGTCCGGCCCACGTACCGGTTTTTCATCAAGCCCTCTTCGAACCTCAGCCCGGATTCTTCGGCGTAACCCCGCGCGGCCGCGATCCCCGAATCGGGCACGGGAACCACAATGTCCGCCGGGGGGCAGAACTCGCGGGCCAGTTGCCGCCCCATCTCCCGCCGGACCCTCCCGACGTTGAACCCGTCAATGGTGCTGTCCGGACGGGCGAAGTAGATGTACTCGAAGATGCAGTGGGCCTGCCGCGGCGCGGCTTCTACGGCGCACGTCCTGGGCCCGTCCGGCGAAATCTCCAGGATTTCACCGGGAGAAACGTCCCGGACGAACCGGGCGCCCACTCCGTCGAGCGCGCAGGACTCCGAGGCCACCACCCAGCCCCCGTGAAGCTCGCCGATACAGAGCGGCCGGAAGCCGTAAGGGTCCCGTACCACGTAAATCCGGTCCTCCGTTAATAAAACCAGGGAATAGGCCCCTTCGACCCTGGCCATGCACTGCCGGATGGCCGCCGGCAGGTTGTGGTCGCCGTTGAGGCGGGCAATCAGGTTGATGAGTACCTCGCTGTCGGTCGTGGTCTGGAGGACCGCCCCGGCCTCTAAAAGCTCTCGCCGGAGGGTGAAACCGTTCGAAAGGTTGCCGTTGTGGGCAAGCCCGAGCATCCCGCGGCCGCAGTAAAACACCAGCGGCTGGGCGTTCACCGGGTGGCTGGCACCGGTCGTGGAGTAGCGGACGTGTCCGATCGCCAGGTGTCCTTTCAGCGCCGCCAACCGTTCACCGGAAAAGACCTCTGCCACCAGTCCCATCCCTTTGTGCAGCATGATTTCCCGGCCATCTGACACCGCAATCCCGGCGCTTTCCTGACCCCGGTGTTGCAGCGCATACAGCCCGTAATAGGACAGGCGGGCCACGTCCTGCCCCGGAGCGCACACAGCGAAGACCCCACACGCTTCGTGGGGTTTGTCCGCCGGCATCAGCCTTCCTCCCCCGTTAGCCGTTTCCAGACTTCGGCGTACGCCTCGGCCACGCCGCCCAGGTCCCGCCGGAAGCGGTCCTTGTCCATCTTTGCGCCTGTTTCCTTGTCCCAAAAGCGGCACGTATCCGGCGAAATCTCATCGGCGAGCAGGACGCGTCCGTCCGCCCGTCCGAACTCCAGTTTAAAGTCTACCAGAATAATCCCTTTCGCGTCCAGATACTCCCGCAGCACCTGATTCACCTTTAAAGCGATCTCCCGCATCTGGTGGAGCTCTTCTGCCGTGGCTAAACCGAGCGCCGCCACGTGCGAGCAGTTGATCATCGGGTCGCCGAGGTCATCGCGCTTGTAGTAATACTCCACCACGGGCTGGCTGAGCAGCGTTCCTTCCGGCACCCCGATCCGCTTCGCCAGGCTTCCCGCTACAATATTCCGGGTAACCACCTCTACGGGAATGATCTCCACCGCCTGCACCAGCATCTCCCGGTCGCCCAGCAGCCCCCGGTAATGACTCTGGATACCCGCCCGGGCAAGCAGCTCGAAGAAATGCGCGGAGATTTTGTTGTTCAGCACCCCCTTGCCGGCAATCGTCCCGCGCTTCTTGCCGTCAAAGGCCGTTGCATCGTCCTTGAACTCGACGATGTAGCAGCCGGGCTCGTCCGTCCGGTAGACCCGTTTC
>JASEJH010000034.1:0-5562 GCA_030016455.1 Thermoanaerobacteraceae bacterium | reverse complement strand
TCGCCTTCCCTTCATAAAGCATGGCGCCGCGCTCCATCGTTTCAACCCCCAGCCTGATTTTGGTGCCGCGAAAACCCCAGGGAAACGCATCTTTCTTAAAGCCCGAAACGGCGGTAGATTTCGTCCACGTGTTTCAGGAAGTAGCCGTAGTCGAAGATGCCGTCCAACTCCCCGGAAGATAACCACCGTGAAACCTCCGGGTCGGCCTGGAGCAACTCCTTGAAAGGCCGCCCGGTCTGCCAGGACTCCATAGCGTTCCGCTGCACCAGGAGGTACGCCTCTTCCCGGCTCAAACCCTTTTCCACCAGCGCCAGAAGCACCCGCTGGGAAAAGACAAGCCCCCCGGTACGTTCCAGGTTGCGCCGCATGTTTTCCGGGTAAACGTTCAGCCCCTCTAAGAGTTCGGTAAGCTTGAAAAGCATGTAATCAAGGAGAATGGTACTGTCGGGAATGATCACGCGCTCCACCGAAGAGTGCGAGATATCGCGCTCGTGCCAGAGTGCCACGTTCTCCATCGCCGCCAGGGCATTGCCCCGGAGAACCCGGGCCAGACCGCTCAAACGCTCAGCGATGATCGGATTGCGCTTATGGGGCATTGCCGAAGAACCCTTCTGGCCGGGCCGGAACGGCTCTTCAACCTCCCGGATATCCGTCCGCTGCAAACCCCGGATCTCCACGGCGAATTTTTCCACGGAGCACCCGATAACCGCAAGGGTGCTCATATACTCTGCGTGGCGGTCGCGCTGCAGCACCTGGGTGGAAATCATGGCGGCTTTGAGCCCCAAGCGTTTGCAGGCCAGTTCCTCCACCCGGGGGTCAAGATTGGCATAAGTCCCGACCGCCCCGGAGATCTTCCCTACGCTCACCCGGTCCACCGCCCGCCGCAGCCGCTCAATATTCCGCTCTGTCTCCGCCGCCCACAGAAGCATCTTCAGCCCGAAGGTTGTGGGTTCGGCATGGATGCCGTGGGTGCGGCCGATCATCAGGGTCCGCCGGTGCTTCCGGGCAAGCTCCAACAGTACCGCGTGCAGTTGTTCCAGCCGTTGCAGGAGCTTCTCTCCCGCCTCTTTCATTAGGAGGCTCAAGGCCGTGTCCACCACGTCGGAGGAAGTCATCCCGAGGTGGACGTACCGCGCCGCTTCGCCCACGTGCTCCTGGACCGAGGTAAGAAAAGCGATCACGTCGTGGCGTGTTACCCGTTCGATCTCGCGGATCTGCTCTAAATCAAAGTCCGCCTTGGCCTTTATTTCTGCCAGCGCCTCCGGAGGGACGGCCCCGAGTTCCGCCCAGGCTTCACAAGCGGCAATCTCTACTTCTAACCACTTCCGGAAACGGTTTTCCTCAGACCAGATCCGCCCCATCTCCGGCAAGGTATAACGCGCAATCATAAAGCTCACCCGCTGCGTAAACTGGTCAGAAGCCAGAATCCAGTAGCCAGAATTCAGAATTAGGGAAACTCCTTTCTGGCTTCTGGCTGCTGACCTCTGAATTCTTGCCCCAATTAGACCTGCCCTTTTGCCTTCAAATACCCCTCCAGCCCCAGCGCCTGCAAGCGCTCGGTTTTGGCAGCCACCTGCCGGCCAAGCTCTTCTTTGTAAGCCGCAATCCTCGCCCGGACGGCCGGGTCGCCCGCGCCGATGATCTGCGCCGCCAGGAGGCCGGCGTTGAAGGCCCCGTTGACCGCCACCGTCGCTACGGGCACTCCCTTCGGCATCTGGGCGATGGAAAGCAGCGCATCCAGTCCCCCGAGGGTGCCCGCCGCCACCGGCACCCCGATCACCGGCAGCGCAGTGTGCGCGGCAAGCACCCCCGGCAGATGCGCCGCGGCTCCCGCTCCGGCGATAATCACCTTCAACCCCCGGGCTTCCGCCGTACGGCCGTACTCCGCCACCCGGTCCGGCGCCCGGTGGGCCGAGGCGATCTCAACTTCGTAAGCGATCCCGAAACGTTCAAGCGCCTCGACCGCACCCCGGATTACCGGCAAATCGGAATCGCTCCCCACGACAATGCCCACCATTTTCCATCCGGCTCCTTAGAAAACTTAAAAACCCAAGCGGGCCCAATTTTTCGCCCAACCTGGGTTGCAATCGCCTTTGCCGCCAGCCGTAATAATTTTACCAAAATCCAACGCTGCTTGTCAATTAGAATCAAACCCCGACAATGTTGTAGCCGCAGTCGGCAAAAATGACGCCGCCGGTCAGTGCGCTCGCCAGGTCCGACGCCAAGAAGAGACCGACATTGCCGATCTCCGCCTGGGTAACGTTCCGCCGGAGGGGCGCCTTTTCCTCCACCACCTTGAGGATGCTCGAAAAACCCGCAACCCCTTTCGCCGCCAGGGTCTTCACCGGCCCGGCGGAAACGGCGTTGACCCTGATGTTGTAAGGCCCCAGGTCTGCCGCCAGGTAGCGGACGGAAGCCTCAAGGGCCGCCTTGGCCACCCCCATCAGGTTGTAGCTCTTCACCGCCCGCGAGGAGCCCAGGTAGGTCAGGGTGATGATGCTTCCGCCGCCGGCCCTTTCCATTAACGGTTTGGCAAGCCGCGCACAGAGGACCAGCGAATAGGCGCTGATCTCCAGGGCGGTGTTCCACTGCTCAAGGGTGGTCGTGTAAAACTCGCCCTCCAGCGCCTCGCGGGGTGCAAAGGCCAGGGAATGCACTAAAATGTCCAGGCTGCCCCAGCGCTTTTCCACTGCGGCAAAGAGCGCCTCCACTTGGGCAGTGTTCGTAACGTCGCACCCCGTCAGGGGGATGTCACCCCCGAGGCTGGCAGCGAGATCCACCACATACTCCTTTAACCGCTCGTTCTGGTAGTTAAACCATAGGGCGGCCCCTTCCCGGTGCAAGGCCTGCGCGATGCCCCAGGCGATGGAACGCTTGTTGGCCACCCCGAGGATGAGCGCCTTCTTCCCAGATACCAGTCCCGCCATCCGGTCACGTCCCTTCCCAAAAAACTGCAAAGCCTTAAGCTCTGGCCTCGAACCCTGAATTCAAAAGCCGCTTACGATTCCTGCCGCCAAAATACGCTCTTACATCCAATTATACCCTATAAAGCGATTTTCCTTGTAGGATAACGCACGCCCGGCGTTTTTTCAAGCAGGACGATCCTTCGGTTTAAAAAAACAGTCCTTTCAGACTCCAGTGGTGTAACCGTCAGAGCGACTCCGGGAAAGGGGCGTCAAAGGCTTTCTCGTACCGCGCCCTGGCCTGCGCCAGGTCGGGCGCTCCGCTCCGCGCCCCCCAGTTCTCAACGGCAAAAGAGGCCACCACGGTGGCGAAGCGCTGGGCGTCATCCACCGCCCAGCCCCTCAGGCGGCAAAAAAGAAAGCCGGCGGCGAAGGCGTCGCCTGCCCCGGTGGTATCCACTGCGTCCACCGCCAGTGCCGGCTGGCGGTGCTGTGATTCGGCGGTGACCACCAGACTCCCTTCCCGCCCCAGGGTCACCGCTACGGTATGCACCCCTTCCCGAAGGAGCCGCTGCGCACCCGCCAGGGGTTCCTGGATGCCGGTCAGCGTCTTCAGCTCCGCGGCCGTCAGGAAAACCACCGCGCAGCGCCTCAGGAAGGGGTGCAGCTCCGCGAGCCCCCGTGCGGCGTACAGCGCGCCGGGGGCCAGGCTGAGACGAATGCCGGGGGGCAAGCCGGCGACAAAACTCCGCTGCGCGGCGAAAGGTGCGTCGCCTGCAAAAGAAGAGCAGTGAACCCACGAAACCTGTAAAGTAAAGGCGCGCTCCAGTTCCGCGGCCGTTACGGTCAGGTTGGCGTCCGGGCAGACGTAAAGCGCCCGGTGCCCTTTTTTGTCCACAAAGCAGAAGACGCGCCCGGTCCCTTGACCACGGCGGACCACCACCGCATCCGTATCTACACCTGCGGCAACCAGCGACTCCAGGACCAGTCCTCCGTCGGGGTCGTCGCCGACCACCCCGGCAAACCGGCAGGGCATACCGAGTCTCGCCAGTACAAAGACGGTGTTGGCCGCGGAACCGCCCGGCTGCCGTCCCACGGGATTACAAAAGGTTTCGCCATCAGTGACAAGGCTCTCCGCCGCGTAAAGGTAATCCACGTTGAGCGCACCGCAACCCAAAAGCACCATTCATCCCTTATCCTTTATCCTTTATCCTTTATCCTTTTTACCGCCAAGGCGCCAAGATCGCTAAATCTGACGCCCAGCCCTGAGAGCCTGAGTGCTGGGTCAAAGATACAGGAGTCAGAAGTCAGAATTTAGAAAGTCCCCAAATGGAATTCGCGCAGCGAATTCCTACAAAACCCTATTCTGAGTTCTGAATTCTGGATTCTGACCCCATAGATTACTCCATAGCTTTCATCCTTAGCCCAGCTTGGCGGCCTGCCCGCGCAGGAGCTTCCGGAACCGCTTGTGCACCGCCAGGACCGGCTCGAGATCCTGGGCTGCCGGGAGCCAGTGGTACGCCGGCCCTCCTGCAACGTCCGGAGGGGAAACCGCCTTTTTAACCCAGCGCTCGACCGCCGGGCGGCCGCCCGCCAGGAATGTTTCCACCACCGGCAGGATGGCTCGGAGGTCGGCCGCCGCGACCCCGCAGCCGCCGTGCGGCAGGGCATACTCGTTGCCGTTGAAAACGATCCCTAAGCCCCCCGCCTGCTGAACCGCTGCCAGCATCTTAAAATCGGTGATGCTGTCGCCCACCGCAACCACCCGGCCCGGTTCCACGCCGAACCGGGAAGCAAAACGGGAAAGGGCCGCCGTCTTTCGGGCCCCGCCGACCACCTGCACCTGCGCGACGAGTTTTCCCAGGGGCCGGCCCGGCAGTTCGGACCAGAAAAAGGCGTCGCACAAACGGCCGATCTCTTCCTCCGCGGCCGCGGGAAGGGCGAGAAGCTGCTCCTGCACCTTCAGCACCCACGCCCGGTCCTCCCCGGAAACGCCGGACCGCATTGCTTCCAGCGGCAGGTGGGTGCATGCCACCCGCTCCAGGGAAACGCCCACCTGTCCGGCAATGTTGTGGGCGTGCTGGCAGTAGCTGGTGGAGATGATCACCACCGGCAGGCCCTGGTTCTGCAGCATCTGGATGGCCTCGGCCGCACCCGGCACCAGGCCGGCCCGGGCGGAAACATTCTTAATGTCGGCCTCGGTCAGGTCGTTGGCCAGCAGGAAAGGGACAAGCAGCATCAGGGTGTCACCCGGCTCGTACCCCTCCTGCCCCTGCAGCGTCAAAATGTCGTCGTAGCGGCTCAGGCGTTCGAAAAGTTCGTGCCCCCGGGGTACGCACCCCATGACCTCGTACGCGTTGTCCTGCGGAGACAGGGGGCCTTCCAGGTCGAAAGCAATGAGGCAGGACATCCATCTTACACCTCGTGCTCTTGATTAACGGGAAACCGGTCGAGAAGCCGGTCTACGTCGCGGCTGACGTCAACGCCGGGGGAGGGTTCGCCCCCGTGGAAAACCCGCCGGTCCTCGATCCGGATTTCGCCGTGGGCCAGCTTCGCCAGGGTGAGCCAGATCAAAGGCAGTTCGCGGGCGAACTCCTGGCGGCGGATTTCCTGAAACAGCCGGTTCTCTTCCCCTTCCTCCGTCTGCAGCTGGGCCAGG
>JASEJH010000033.1:8693-9803 GCA_030016455.1 Thermoanaerobacteraceae bacterium | reverse complement strand
ATTTCGAGTTTCTGGAGGAGATGCGGGAACCCCTGTTAAAAGCGCTTGCCTGGTGTACCGATTACGGCGACAAAGACGGCGACGGCTACATCGAGTACACGGGTGACGTGGCAGGAGGGCTCCAGAACCAGGGGTGGAAGGATTCGTGGGATGGCGTTCCGGATCCAGAAGGGAAGCCCGTTGAGCCGCCGGTGGCGCTGGTGGAGGTGCAGGCTTATCTGTACGCCGCTTACCGGAAGGCGGGTAGGCTGCTGTCACTCCTTGGCGAGAAAAAGGCGGCGAAAGAGTATGAGGAACGGGCTCGCACTTTAAGGAAGAGGTTCAACCAGGACTTCTGGGTCAGGAAAAACGACTGTCTCGGGCTGGCCCTCGACGGCCAAAAACGGCTCATTCCTACAGTGGCCTCGAACATGGGGCACGCTCTCTTTACCGGGATTCTGCCGCCGCAAGCGGCCAAGCGGGTGGCTGCCAGGCTTTTGTCCCACGAGATGTTTTCCGGCTGGGGAATCCGGACCTTGAGCACGAGGGAAAAAGCATATAACTCCATCAGCTACCACAACGGTTCGGTGTGGCCGCACGACAACAGTATCATTGCCCTGGGTTTCCGGCGGTACCGTCTTTTGGGAGAACTGAAAGTGCTCGTGTCGGCCCTTTTCGACGCTGCCTACGAGTTCCCGTACTACCGGTTCCCCGAGTTGTTTTGCGGTTTCAGCCGGCGTCCTTATACCAAGCCCGTCCGCTATCCGGTGGCCTGCGAACCCCAGGCCTGGGCTGCCGGCAGTATCTTCCTGCTGCTCCAGGCGTGTTTCGGGCTGAGCAGTACGCTGGACGGGCTCCTGGTTCAGGAACCGGTTCTGGCTCCTTTCCTGGACGGGATCAGGATTGAGAACATGAGCGTTCATGGCGGCAAGGTCGGGATAGAGTTTCTCCGGCGGGGCGACCGCGTTTTCTGCCTGCCCCTGAAGAAAGAAGGGGACGTCAAGATTATCATCAAAGCTTAGCTTCTGTTTGGGGTTATAAGGAGGGGGGAGTATTTAGTAACCCTGGTAATATTTACTGCCGGAACCTTTGAAGGAAAATTGACCTTGATGTAGAAATGTACTCCTCGGT
>JASEJH010000033.1:2512-8683 GCA_030016455.1 Thermoanaerobacteraceae bacterium | reverse complement strand
ATGTCGAAATCTGTCAAGCAAGGCAGTACTGTGGCGGGTCAAGTAAAATATACTAAAGAAGTGATATCCATGGTTAAAAGGAAATGCTGGTCAGTACTCGCAGTCATACTGGGAGGGTTTTTGCTGCTTTTTCCACCTGTTGCCCGAGCTGCCACGGAAGGCTGTATCGCTTATAGAGTCAGAGGCGGGGACACCCTGTGGCTTTTGGCTCAACGTTACGGTACCACAATAAGCCTGATTAAAAACACCAACGGCTTAACGGAAGATAATCTCATCGCCGGCCAGGGGTTGTACCTTCCTGTGAGCTACGATGGCGCTGCTTACGCCTACCATGTGCAACCAGGGGATACGCTATGGCTGATTGCCCGGCGCACAGGCCGCAGTGTCAGCGAAATTCAGACGGCTAACGGGCTTACAGGTGCAGACCTTTTGGCCGGGCAAGTCCTCCGGATTCCGGTGGCCCAGGAAGCATACCAGGGCTACCAGGTACAAGCGGCCGACACCCTGTGGCTTTTGGCCCGGCGCTACAACACCAGCATCGAAAACCTGATGGAAGTCAACTCCCTGTTCAGCGACGCGTTGCGGGTGGGACAACTGCTGCAGGTGCCGGGTCAGGCTGCCCCGCCTCCCCAGACACAACCTCCTCCGAATCCGGTTTCAACCCTGCCTCCGCCCCCTGCAGAGGGCCTCACGGCGGAAGAAGCGGCGCAGCCGGTCAACCCGGAGGAACTGCCCGTATACCGGGTGCAACCCGGCGATACCCTGAGCGGCATCGCTTTCAAGCTGGGCACAACTATCCAGGCTCTTCGGGAAACAAACCGGCTCAAGAGTGACATCTTGATGCCCGGCCAGCCGTTGTACGTGCCTCCCGGCAAGACGGCGGTGAGCGTTCAAGGGCCCTACGGAACAAGAAAACCGGGCTACGGCGAACTGCTGGCCTGGCCCTGGGTTCGGTGGGTCTTTAACGTTGGGTGCGTGGCCACGGTTACTGACTGGTTGACTAAGAAGGAATTCAAGATCTACCACATGGGGGGATCGAGCCACGCCGATTGTGAGCCCCTTACAGCGGCTGATACGGCGGCAATGTATGAGGTCTTCGGCCGCAAGTGGTCTTGGGAAGCCCGGCCCATCCTGGTAACCATAGGTGATCGCACCTTTGCTGCTTCCATGTACGGCCAGCCCCACGGCCCAGAAACCATCCTCGATAATGACTTTCCGGGACAGTTTTGTCTCTATTTTTACAACAGTAAAACTCACAATACTAACGCCATTAATCCGGACCATCAGGCCAACGTGCTAAAGGCTGCCGGGTGGTAATGACGGGGGACTATGCCCGTAAAGCGGCAGTATATGGTTTCGGCAGGGACCGACCGAACCGGGGGTTGTCTTAAGTTGATTTTTATGGTAAAATTAAGTTGCTTGTTAGCAATAGAACTAATTAACCGAAAAGGTAAAGCTTGTAACAGGGCAGGTCGCTGAGTTCTCTTCTGGAGAAGGGAAGCGGGGGAACCAGTTTTAAGGGGTGAATCCCGACACTCAACTTCTTGTCTCATTATTCGTTGCGCTGACGATTTATCCTGGAACGAAAGGTGTACCGAATAATAGAGGGATGAGAAGTGGAGTTGAGTGTCGGGTAGGGTTATCTTTCAACCCGAATCCGTCAGCTAACCCCGTAAGCGTGGAAAGTATAGCCGAGGGAGGCTTTCGCGGCTGTAAGCCCGCTTTTCTCTCCAGAAAGGCGGGCTTTTGTGTTGGGGATCAAGAAGGGGGGATGGTTTATGGCGAGGTTGACGCTGCAACTGCCCTCTAACGCGAGGATGGTGGTTGTTTCGAACCGCGGACCTTTTGTCTTTGAGGAAACCCCCGGTGGACTCCGGAAGAAGGAAGCCGTCAGCGGTCTTGTTTCTGCCCTCCTGCCTCTGTTTCGGGGGGTTCCCGGTATCTGGGTAGCCTGGGACGGGTGCATCGCGTCCGGGAAAGAAATCAATCGCGCTTACCAGGAAGGAAATCTTAAATGGTTGGGAGTTCCCCTGACGCAGGAAGAGGTTGCGCTTTACTATGACGGTTTTGCCAACCAGGTGATCTGGCCCCTCTGCCACTACTTCATTGAAAAGTGCATTGTTAATTCCGAGTGGTGGGAAGGGTACAGAGCGGTTAACCAGAAGTTTGCCGCTTTTTCTAAAAAGGCCTCCGGTGAAGCCGACCTCATCTGGATTCATGATTATCATTTGGCGCTTGTGCCAGGGTTTCTGCGACGCCGGGGGGCCGACGGCAAAATGCCCAAGATCGGATTCTTCTGGCACATTCCTTTTCCCGGGCCCGATACCTGGGAGGTAATTCCCTGGGCGCGGGATATTGTTGAAGGTCTGTTGGGAGCGGACGTTATTGCTTTTCACGTTCCGGGATATGTGGAAAACTTTTTGAGCTGTGTAGCTTCTTTCACCGATGCCACTATCCTTCCCAACCGCAGGAGTGTTCTTTACCGTGGGCGGGTGATTGACGTCCGGGCGATACCCGTAGGGGTCAACCACGAGCTGTTTACCGCTCTGGGCAGGGACGAGACGGTCAGGGAGCAGGCGGGTCTTTTGCGGAGGCAAATCGGGACGGAGAAAATCTTTCTCGGGGTGGAACGGTTAGATTACAGTAAAGGTATTCTGGAACGCCTGGCGGCTTTTGAGTATTTTTTGGAAGCAGCGCCGGAGTATCACGGCAGGGTTACGCTGGTGCAAATCGGCGTTCCCACGCGGAACGGCATCGGTCCTTACAGCGACCTGCGCCGTCAGGTGGAAATGATGGTCGGGCGCATAAACGGGCGGTTCGGCACTCCTTCCTGGACGCCGGTGCAGTATTTTTACCGTGCCTTTAGTCAGCGGGAGCTTGCTGCTTTTTATTTGGCCGCCGACGTAGCTGTGGTCACGCCCCTCAGGGACGGGTTGAACCTGGTGGCCGCCGAGTATGTAGTGACCAGGGACGGAGGTTCCGGCGTCCTTATTCTCAGCCGCTTGGCCGGGATTGCGCAGCACCTGCAAGAGGCTTTGCTGGTCAACCCGTACAATGTTGCTGAAACCGCCGTGGCGTTCCGGCGGGCGATAGAAATGCCGGCGAGCGAACAGCAAGCGCGTCTGGAAGCGCTTAAACAGCGGCTTGCCCGCCGGACGGCCAATGCGTGGGTGACGGCTTTTTTGAAAGTGGTGCTGGAGCACGAAGTGGGGAAGGCTTCTGCCGGCTATTAGCTTAAAGAGATGAGACAGGTTCTTGTAAGTATGTAGTGGGGCAGCACGTGTACTGGGAGTGCCGGGCAGGGCGGTTCGCTTATGGGTGTATCGTGAGGGCGGCACCCTCTCGGTGTTGCAGTAAAGCCAGGGTGAGCATGAAGTCTGGTGCCCCTTGATACGGGTGCGGGCGGTGTCTCCGGCGCGCGCCGGGCTTCCGCCGAGCCGGTTTATTGACATCCGGGAGCGGCTGCAATATAATCTTTTTTGGACGCCAGCGGGGGAGTAGCTCAACTGGTAGAGCAGCGGTCTCCAAAACCGAAGATTGTGGGTTCAAGTCCTGCCTCCCCCGCCAGTGAGAACCATATAGCCGCAAGCGTTAGCGGCCTTTTTATTTTATTGCGAAAAAAAGATTTAAAACACAGTTGGGGGCGGAAGTGGACTGCGGGCAGTCTGCTTCCTTTTTTAGCGAACGGTTTGGTATGTATTATGAACGCAGGGCCAAGATTTTACCACTCGCGGGCAGGAAACCCTTTCCCATATGCAGAAATCCTGTACAGAAAAAAAGTGGAAGGTGCGAAAAATTTAGCCAAAGCCGACTATTTACGCGACGTAATGGCTGGGGACCCTGACAAACCGCTTAAGAGAAAGGGGTGGTGTTTAGCAGGCATATGCGCGTGCCGGTTTATGGCCGGTAAACTGGAGGACGGTCGCGGGAACTTCGTACGAAATATCAGGTACTGTTGTAAAGCGGGCAAATGGTGATCGTCATCATTAGGAGGGGGGTTTTGTGTATGCGTTTAGTGCGTATCGGTCTTGTTTCTGTTTTGGTGCTATGTGTGGTCCTGTTTCTTGGGCCTGTTTTTGCCTCGGGAGGGGACAAGGGTGACGATTTTGCGCCGGACCGGTTACTGGTGAAGTTTAAGGCAGACGCGGATGGGGCAGCGAAGGGGAAGGTACACGCCAGGCACGGCGGGCGCGTGATCGGAGAAATTGCGGCGCTCGGCGTGCAGGTGGTGGAGGTGCCGGCGGGTAAGGTAAAGGAGAAAGTAGAGGCTTACAAGGCGGAAAAGGCTGTCGAGTATGTTGAGCCGGATGGCGTGGCGCAGGCAGTCGGCATCCCCAACGATCCTTTGTTTGAGAAGCAATGGGGCCTGAATAATACCGGCCAGACTGGCGGAACTCCTGATGCGGATATTGACGCGCCGGAGGCCTGGGAGATTACTTCCAGCGCACCGGCAGTGAAGGTTGCCATTCTGGAGACCGGCATTGACCAGGACCACGAGGACCTGGCGGCCAAGATCGCGGCTAACGTGAATTTCACCACGAGCCCGACGGTTGACGACCTGTTCGGCCACGGTACCCACGTGGCCGGGATCGCCGCCGCTTATACCGATAATGGACTTGGCGTTGCGGGTGCGGCTTACGCCGCTTCGCTGGTGAATGTAAAGGTTCTCGATGATACGGGGAGTGGCTACTACAGTTGGATTGCCAGCGGAATCATCTGGGCGGCAGATAATGGCGCTAAGGTGATCAATATGAGCCTGGGCGGCAGGCTGCCTTCTTTGACCCTACGCAGGGCGGTTGACTACGCCTGGGCAAAGGGCGCGGTGCTGGTGGCGGCAGCCGGCAATAGCAATACCACCAAGGCTTTATATCCCGCCTACTACAGAAACTGTATCGCCGTTGCGGCCACGGACGCGAACGACTTGAAGGCCAGCTTTTCCAACTACGGCAAATGGGTTGACGTGGCGGCGCCTGGTGTGGGCATCTGGTCAACGTTGCCCAACCATCCCAGCGTTATCGGGAATTATTTAGGCGTTACGAGCTACGGCTTACTGGACGGCACCTCGATGGCTACGCCGCACGTGGCCGGTGTGGCTGCGCTGGTTTGGGCCACCGGGTACGGTACAAGCAACCTTGCCGTGCGGAGCCGGGTCGAGACCACGGCCGACCGGATTGCCGGAAGCGGCACCTATTGGGTCTACGGACGGGTTAATGCTTACAATGCAGTGCAGTAAGTAGATCTGCATAGCTGCCCAAGCGGACGCCGGACTCTTGCAACCACTGCTTCAGCGCCGGACTGCAGAGAATCGCTAACTCCTTTTCGCGTTCGGTGGTGTAACCGCTCAGTCTCCGGAGGTCGCCGTCAACCTCGCCGGGATGGGTCATCAATTCCAGCGACCGGGTGCCCCGGCGGCGGGCTTCGGCCACGAACTTCCGAAAGGCCTCCGGGGTCGCCTGTGCTGCAAACCAGTCGCCGCAGAAACGGTCGGGGGTGGGGATTGCTTCCGTGCGGAGCCGGTCGCGCATCCCCGGGTCCAGGTGGCGGACCGCCAGGCAACAGGCCCGGGCCACGGAGATTAATGCGGCCAGCACCACCGGGTGGGCATGAACATGGTGGTGGGTGTCAAGGTGGGTGGGAGCGACGCCGGCTGCCTTTACCCTGTCCACCTGGGCGAAAAATTCCCGCTGCAGTTCTTCTACCACGAGGGGGCTGCTCAGAAACGCCTGCCGGGCTTTGAAGTCTCCGCCAGCGTCTACCAGCGAGGGTACCAGTTCCGGTAAGCTAAGCGGCCGGCCCTTCGTCACGCACAGGTGAACACCGGCGCTCACACCGGTAAATTCCTGCCGGTGCAGTGCGGCCAGGGCTTCCGCTGTTCCCGGCTGGTTGGCCAGGATGCTGACGCTTTTTACTATACCGCAGCGGATGGCGGCCGCAACACCCCGGTTGACTCCGGGCGTGTAACCGAAATCGTCGGCGTTAACGATTAACAGCATTTGGCATCAACTCGGAACAGGTCTTGCTGTATGTTGGTGACTTTGACAAAAAATAATAATTGTGCCAGTTCTCAACTCTTAGCTGAAACTTTTAAACGGGCAGCGTGTTTTCAATGTATAAAATCCTGCCGGCTGGTCAAACTAATAAGGGCCACTCTCGACAAAACTATACGGGAGG
>JASEJH010000033.1:0-2502 GCA_030016455.1 Thermoanaerobacteraceae bacterium | reverse complement strand
CGCAAAAACCTGATTCCGGAGGCTGCACCTGCTCTCGATAGGTTCAAGTACGAGGTGGCGGAAGACCTGGGGCTCGCCGGCAAAATCGGCCGCGTCGGCTGGGGCGACATGACCAGCCGGGAATGCGGTTTGGTCGGCGGCAATATGGTGCGGCGGATGATTCGCTACGCCGAAGAGAGAATGCCCCGGGAAGAGAACCGGTAAATATGTAAATTTAAGGTGGCACTCTGCAAGTGCCACCTTTTTTACTTTTCACCTGCCGCCGCTTTTTCTTCCTGGGCCTTCTTGATGATTTTGTCCGCAATTTGGGCCGGGACTTCCTCATAAGAACTGAAGCGCATCTGGAACGAGCCCCGCCCCTGGGTCATGGATTTCAGGTCAATGGCGTAGCGGGCCATTTCTGCCAGCGGTGCCATCGCCCGGATGCGGGTCACTTTGCCGGCCGGTTCCATTCCGAGGATCCGCCCCCGCTTGGTGTTCAGGTCGCTGATAACATCCCCCACAAAGGTCTCCGGCACCAGCACCTCCACTTCCATTACCGGCTCGAGCAGTACCGGCTTAGCCTGCTGCAGGCCCTTTTTAAAGGCCATCGAGGCCGCGATCTTGAAGGCGAGTTCCGAGGAGTCCACCGGATGGAAGGAACCGTCGTAGAGGGTTACCGAAACGTTGGTGACCGGGTAACCCGCCAGAACGCCTTCGCTCATTGCCTCCCGGACGCCCTTTTCTACCGCCGGGAAGTACTGGTTCGGCACCGCGCCGCCGAAGATTTCTTCCTGGAAGCGGAATTCCTCGTCGGGCAGGGGTTCCACCTTCAGCCAGACGTGACCGTACTGCCCGCGTCCGCCGGTCTGCTTCTTGTATTTACCCTCGACTTTGGCTTCGGCCCTGATGGTTTCCCGGTACGGGATCTTTAACGGCTTCTGCTCGACCTCTACCCCGAACTTGCGCTTGAACCGCTCTAAAATCATGTCGAGTTGCGTTTCACCCATACCGGTAATGATGGTCTGCCTGGTCTCGGTATTCTTAGCAACTCTAACTGTGGGTTCCTCTTCTACCAGCCGGGCGAGGGCGGTGGCCAATTTATCCTCTTCGCCCTGGGATTTTGCCTCGACCGCGATGCTAAGGGTGGGCTCCGGGAAAGCGATCCCCTCGAGCACAACCGGATTATCTTTATCGCAAAGGGTATCCCCGGTCGTGGTTTCGGTGAGTTTTACCAGCACGCCGATATCTCCGGCCGGGATGCTTTCGGCAGGCTGCTGGTTTTTGCCGCGGAGGAAAAAGACCTGCCCGATTTTTTCGGTTTTCTGCTTCGTGCTGTTCAGGACCACCGAGTCGCTCCGCAGAACGCCGCTGAAAACGCGCAGGAAGTTCATCCGCCCCACGTACGGGTCGGCCAGTGTCTTGAAGACCAGCGCCGCCAGCGGCCCTTCCTGGACTTCCGGCGCCGGGAAGAACTGCGAGAAAAAGCTCAGAAGGAGCCTGACCCCGGAGTTCTTCGTGGCCGATCCGCACAGTACGGGCACGAATTTGGCTTCCTTCAACCCTTTCAGCAGGCCGGCCCGAATCTCTTCGGGTGTCAGTTCCTGACCTTCCAGGTACTTCATCACGTACTCGTCTTCCGCCTCGGCAGCCGCTTCGATAATCTTTTCCCGGTATTTTTCCACCGCGCCGGCCAGGTCCTCCGGAACCGGGCCTTCGGTTTCTCCCTTCTCTCCCAGCAGGTAGGCCTTCCCGTTCAGTACGTCCACGACGCCGCGGAAGTTCTCCGCCGCCCCGACCGGAACCATGAAGGGCACGAAATTCGCCCCGAACTTTTCGGAAAGCGACTGCAAGACCTGCTCGAAGTTGGCGTTTTCCCGGTCGAGCTTATTGACGAAGACCACCCGGGGCATCTCTGCGGTGTAGTCCCAGATTATTTCCGTCTGGACTTCAACGCCGGCGGCGGCGCAGACTGTGAACAGTGCTCCTTCCACCACCCGCAGGGCGGCCTTGACTTCCCCGATGAAGTCGGAATACCCGGGGGTGTCCAGAAAATTCAGTTTCAAACCCTCGAACTCACAGGGCACGATGCTCGTGTGAATGGTGATCCCCCGCTTGGCTTCCTCGGGGTGGTAGTCGGCGGTGGTCGTACCGTCTTCCACCCGGCCGAGGCGGTTGATGGCACCGGTGTTGAAAAGCAATGCTTCCACCAGCGAGGTCTTGCCTGTGCCACCGTGACCGACCACGGCGACGTTCCTGATTTTTTCTGCCGCGTAACCCTTCAACCTTTTGTCCCTCCTACGATAACAGCCTTGTACTTTTTTACACAAGCCTCTGGGGCTTAACCTATGTTACTTCTACAGGAGGGTAAGAAATCCTGTTTCCCCCTAACATTTTCTTCACAAAAGTTTTTCTTATCCCTGTTTTTGTCTTTATTTCCGGGACAGGCCATATATTTTATCCAGAAGCCAGAAGCCAGAATTCAGAATCCAGAATTTGAAGTCAGGGGACAGGAGACAGGGC
>JASEJH010000032.1:6431-9870 GCA_030016455.1 Thermoanaerobacteraceae bacterium | reverse complement strand
GGTCGCCGATGAGGGTAGCGGTACCGCCGATGTTGGAAGCAAGTATCTGGGCGATCAAGTAGGGAAAGGGGCTTACCCCCAAACGGTCGGCCAGTACCAGCGCAATCGGTACAGTGAAAAGCACGGTGGTGACGTTATCTAACAAGGCGGAAAGGACAGCCGTCAAAAGGGACAGGGTCACAAGGACACGCACCGGCTCGCCGCCCGAGCGCTTGGCCACCCAGACCGCCAGGTACTCAAAAACTCCGGAGCGCCGGGTGATGGCTACGATAACCATCATCCCGACAAGTAGCCCGATGGTGTTGAAGTCAACGCTTGCCACCGCCTGCTCCTGAGATATCAGGCCCGTAACCGTGACCAGCGCAGCCCCCAACATGGCTGCCACCGCCCGCGGCAAGCGTTCCGTCACAATGAGTGTATAGGTCCCGAGGAAAATCAGGGTTGCCAGCCAGGCATGGCATTGTTCAACAAAGTGCAACTTTTTACCCCCTGTACCGCGCCACCACGAGCCGGTCACGTTCCGCCAGGTCCTGCACAACGTTAGCCTCCCAAGCCGGCGGCAGCAAACCGAGCGCAGCCGCGCCCTGGCCAGAACCAATCTCGAACAGGAGGTGGCCGCCGGGTTTTAAAAGAGGCCGGGCCTGGGAGACCAGGCGGCGGTAAAGCACCAGCCCGTCCGCTCCGCCGTCAAGCGCCAGCACCGGCTCGCGGCGTACCGGACGCGGCAGCTTTGCCACCTCTCCTGAAGGAACGTAAGGAAGATTGGCGACGATCAGGTCAAAAAATGATTTGTTCCCCGCAAATGGTTCCAGTAGATCACCCGCGCAAAAAACCACCCTGTCCGCCACCCGGTGCCGGCAAGCGTTTTCCCGTGCCACCGTGAGGGCCGCCGTCGAAATGTCCACCGCGAAAACCCGGGCCGCAGGTAAAAGCACCGCCAGACTGACCGCTACCGCACCGCTTCCCGTCCCCACATCGGCAACGACCGGTGCCGCTGCTCCCCGCAGTAGTGTAACGGCGGTTTCTACCAGCAATTCCGTTTCGGGCCGCGGGATAAGCACTGCCGGCGTCACGGCAAAACCTAACCCCATGAACTCCTTTTCCCCGGTTAAATAAGCGACCGGCTCACCCGCTGCCCGGCGAGCCACCAGTTCTTCAAACCGCGCCGCTTCCCCAGCGGCCACCTCCCGCCGGGGTTCCCGATAAAGCGCCAGCCGGTCGCAGCCGAGCACAAAACCCAGAAGGACTTCCGCGTCCACGCGCGGCGACGAAATCCCCGCCGTTTTAAGCGCCGCGGTCCCCTTTTTCAAAATCTCCTCTACCCGCATCAAGAGCACTTATGGGAAGTAAGAGGTGAGCACAGCCCACCCTACAAACACTACAAAGACTGCAAATACTTCCCTCTCCTACTTCCCTCTCCTACTTCCCTCTCCTACTTCCCTTTCCTGTCTCTTTTTCCGCCCCTGACTTCTGACTTCTGGCTTCTGAATTCTGTCCCCCAACGCCCAACCCGAGAGTCAACTGATCTGGCGCAGCCGTTCCGCCTGGTGCTGGGCGGCAAGCGCGGTGATCAACTCGTCCAGGTCACCTTCCAGAACCTCTTCAAGCCGGTACAGGGTCAGGCCTACCCGGTGGTCGGTGACCCGGTTCTGGGGAAAGTTGTACGTCCTGATCCGCTCGCTGCGGTCCCCGGTGCCGACCTGCGAGCGCCGCTCCTGGGCGATCGCCTCCTGCTGCTCCTGCTGCGCCCGGTCGAGCAGCCGCGCCCGCAACACCTTCATCGCCTTGTCCCGGTTCTTGTGTTGCGACTTTTCGTCCTGGCAACTCACTACGATTCCCGTGGGGAGATGGGTGATCCGCACCGCGGACTGGGTGGTGTTCACCGACTGGCCGCCGGGACCGGTGGAACAGAAGACGTCAATCCGGAGGTCCTTCGGGTCGATCGCGATGTCCACCTCTTCGGCTTCGGGCAGGACAGCGACCGTTGCCGCCGAGGTGTGGATCCGCCCGCTGGCCTCGGTCTCCGGCACGCGCTGCACCCGGTGGACCCCGCTTTCAAACTTCAACCGGCTGTACGCGCCCCGCCCCTCGATCAAAACAATGGCTTCTTTGAAGCCGCCAAGGTCGGTCGGGTTGCTACTCAGCATCTCCGTCCGCCAGCCGAGCCGTTCCGCGTACTTCAGATACATCCGCAAGAGGTCGCCCGCAAAAAGCGCCGCCTCTTCACCGCCCGTTCCGGCGCGGATTTCGATGATCACGTTCTTTTCATCGTTCGGGTCCTTCGGAAGGAGGAGCACCTTCAGCCGCTCGGTCAGCTTCTCCCTCCTGGCCTTCAGCGCCGCCAGCTCCTCTGCCGCCAGCTCCCGCAGCTCCGGGTCTTTTTCCTCCCGTAGCAGGGCCTCGGTATCCTCCAGTTCCTGCAGGGTGTTCTTGTACTCCCGGTAAACGGCCACCACCGGCTCGATTTCGGCGTGCGCCTTCACGTATTCCCGCCAGCGGTTGTAATCCCCGATCACCGCCGGGTCGGCAATCTTTTTATTCAACTCTTCGTAACGCTCTTCAAGTCGCGCCAGTTTTTCCAGCATTCTGCCCACCTTCTTTCACCAGCACCGCGTCAAGCGCCGCTATCGCCACCGCCACCTGGGCGTCATCCGGCTCGCGCGTGGTCAGCCGCTGCAGCCACAACCCGGGCACGGCCAGCGCCTGGAAGAGCGGAACTTCCTTCTTCCGCCCCGCCAGCTTGATGAACTCGTAGCTCACCCCCGCCACCAGCGGCAGGAACAAAATGCGCGACACCAGGCGCCACCACAGCGGTTCCTGTCCCAGCACCGAAAAGACCAGGATGCTGAGCACCAGTACGACCAGCAGGAAACTCGTCCCGCAGCGGACGTGCAGCACCGGATAGTTCCGCACGCCACCCGGCGTGAGCTCCGCCCCGGCCTCGTAAGCGTTGATCACCCGGTGCTCCGCGCCGTGATACGCAAAAACCCGCCGGATATCCGGGAGCAAACCCACCAGCACGATGTACAGCAGGAAAACAAGCAGCCGTACCAGCCCCTCCAGCAGATTCTGGCCCAGGCTGGAAGCCACCTGCTCTCGGACCAGGTGCGCCAGGCCCACCGGAATAAGAAAGAAAAGGACCACCGCCAGGCCAAACCCTAAAAGCACAGTGGCCGCGATCTCCCAGCGGCCAACCGGATGCTCCTCTTCCCCCGCCGCCTGTTCGGCGGAGTACGTCAGCGCCCGAACCCCGAGTACCAGTGCCTCGTAAAGCACCGCCATTCCCCGGAAGAGCGGGCGGCGCCACAAACCCGAGGTGCTTAACGCCTTGAGCGGTTCCTGCTTTACGACAATCGAACCGTCCGGGCGGCGCACGGCCACCGCCCAGGACTCCGGCCCGCGCATCATCACGCCTTCGATGACCGCCTGGCCGCCGTAG
>JASEJH010000032.1:0-6421 GCA_030016455.1 Thermoanaerobacteraceae bacterium | reverse complement strand
CCGTCCCTTTCAATTATTCCCCCCTAAAACAGTGGCGGAGCCTGAGTCTCCGCCGTTCGGGTTAGAGCTTGTATTTCTTGCGGAACCGCTCCGCCCGGCCACGGCGGTCAACCACCGTTTGTCGCTGTCCGGTATAAAAGGGGTGGCACCGGGAACAGATCTCCACCCGCAACTCCTTCTTCGTGGAACCGGTCTCGAAAGTTGCACCGCAGGCACAGACCACGCGCGCCGGCCCGTACTCCGGGTGAATTCCCTTTTTCAATCCAATCCGCTCCTTTCTGTTCCGTCAGAAAACCTATCTCAAACCTATGCTATTATAGCATAGGGGAATCTTCCCTGCAACGACCGGAAACCTGCCGGACCTTTAACGCAGGCGCAACTTCTTTAAGATTCCAGCATCACCCGGAGTTTAAGGCGGTTTGGAACCATAAAAGCGGCCCCCGGTCCGGTCCGGGCCCGGGGGCCATTTTACAGGAATGGCGGAAATTTTCAGCGTCAGTTCACCACTACCATCCTGGACTCAGCCAGATAATCAACCTGCGCGTCAACCGCCTCGCTGACGAACCGGAGCGGGACCAGCACCCTGCCGTTAATGATTGTCGGGGACACGTCCAGGCTGATCTCCCGCCCGTCAACCGTTGCGGTATTCTGACCGACGCCCAGAACGATGACCTTGGCTCCCTGGATGAGGACGACCTTCCGCTCGGCCGCCTGCCACTCGACCGTGCAGCCCAGGCTTTCGGCAAGCTTCCGCAGCGGAACCAGGGTGCGGCCGCGGACCACCTGCGGCGGCACGTCGAACTTCACCTTTTTACCTTTCACGAATACCGGCATTTCGGCAGCTTCCATCTGCGCGTAGAGCTCATTGAGCGCCTCGTACACCGCCTGGTCCTCCGGCGCTGCCGCAGCCGCCTCGACCAAGGCCTCTTCGGCCGCGATGCGGTCGCCTAACTTCTCCAGGGCCCGCCCGACCTTATTCAGCGCCCAGGCGAAAGCCTTCCGCTCGTGCAACTGCCGGCGGGCCTCTTCCCTGATTCGCCTGGCCTCCTGAACCAGGGCTTCCTGGACTTCCTCGTCCCCCGTGAGTTCGTCAAGCGTTTCCTCGTCGCCGGTCGCTTCCTCCAGTTCGTAAATGGAATCGGTCACCGACCGGGCCTCAATTAAAGCCCGCAGCACGTTTTGCGCCCGGATGCTTGCCTGGTTCCGGCAAACGTTCGCGTACGCCCGGCGGAGACCCTTCAGGCTGGGGTGCTCCCCGCGCGCCCAGGCCGGACCCCGGTCCTCCCCGTAAACGTCTTCGTCCACAGCATCTTCCTCGTACGTTTTTTCACCAACAGCCTTGTCTTTGTCTCCCGGCGGAACAGCCAGCGACCACCGGGGCACCGCAAAGATCCAACCGCAGGCGAAGAGAAAAGCAACGATAAAGGCAGCTTTCTTCATGTCTTATACCTCCTTCAGTTAAGAGTCCGTAATACTAATTAATTCCCGAAGCAACACCACCTCCGCATCACCTTTTCACTTTAAACATCCGCTACCGGGAAAATAATTGCGGGGGTTGAAAGGACAAAATGAGGCAAAGGTCCCAGCCGGTGCGGGACCGGGTCCCGCCGGAACCCGGACCGGCTTCCTAAAAAGGGGCGGCCGGTCCGGAATTCGGGAGGAAGTCGCTCACGACGATTTATCGTCGCCACCGGCAATGAAAATGTGTGTAGGACCCAGCACTCAGCAAAACTGAGTGCTGGGCAAGACCGGAGCCGCGCCGTATGACGAGCCGCGAACCGCACTTGGCGAGGCAACGGCTCGGAGTCCGATGCCGGCACGGATGCCGGCAAGCACAACTGAGGCAGGGACGCCGAGTTTGCGCGGTAGCCCAGCACTCAACCAAAAAACAGCTCTTTTCTTCGTGGTCAAAGATAACCTTGTTTGAAGAGAGCCTACCAAGTTACCGGGTTGAGTGCTGGGTGACGAGCGATAGTGGCGGTCGGCGCAGGAATCCGGCGCGAGCCGGTCTGCCCAGAGCCGGTGCAGAAATCTTACATTTTCAGTGGAGAGGCATCGCGGCAGGTCCGGTTTCAAGCCGGGGCCGGAGAAGAGCCGCTCTTCACCGGGCGACGTATCCGCCGTCCACCAGCAGCGCGTGCCCGGTGACGAAGGAAGCAGCGTCCGAGCACAGCCACACGACGGCTCCGGCTACTTCTTCGGGCGTACCGAGACGCTTGACCGGATGCAGCTCAACAACCGCCCGGTAAAATTCCGGATTGTCCAGCAAACCCGCGCGCTTGAGCATCGGGGTCTCGATGAACGCCGGGCAGACCGCGTTCACCCGGATGCCCCGGGTGGCGTACTCGACGGCCGCGGTTTTGGTCAGGCCGATCAAACCGTGTTTGGCCGCAACATAAGCGGAAGCATTGGCGTAACCGACCAGACCCAGAATTGAGGACATGTTGACGATCGCGCCGCCGCCCTGGGCGAGCATGACCGGCAGCTGATGCTTCATGCACAGCCAGACGCCGGTGAGGTTGATGTCGAGCACCCGCCGCCAGATTTCCTCCGGGTAATCCGCGGTAAGTGCCAGCACCCCCTCAATGCCGGCGTTGTTACACGCATAATCAAGCCGGCCGTAACTTTCCAAAATTCCGTCAATCAAGGCTTCGACTTCGGCGGCGCTGCTCACGTCGGTTTTTATAAAAATTGCCTCGCCGCCAGCCTCCTTGACCAGCCGTACCGTCTCCTCGCCTCCTTCAACCAGGACGTCGGCGGCCACAACCCTGGCTCCCTCCCTGCCGAACGCCAGGGCTATGCTCCGGCCGATGCCCGAAGCCGCGCCCGTTACCAGCGCGACCTTTCCTTTGAAGCTCATCTCACACCATTCCCTTCGCGGTCACAGTATTCCACCGAGGTGGTCCGCTACCCAGCAGTCTATCAGACTACCTCCTGCCTAATCGAGTTTTTCCCGCTTTGCTTCACGGCATACATGAGGCTGTCGGCCCTTTTCACCATTTCGTCCACGGCTTCCGGCGCATCGTTAAAGGTGACGACGCCGATGCTGAAGGCCACCGGCCACCCTTTTGTCCGTACGGCCTCCAGAAGCTGCCCCTGGAGCCTCTGAACAGCCGCCCGGGCAGCATCGGCACCGGTTTCGGGTAGCAGGACGGCGAACTCGTCACCGCCGAACCGCGCGGCGAGATCAGTCGCCCGGAGGTTGCGCCGGATAATGTCGGCCACCAGGCACAAGAGGTCGTCGCCCGCCTGGTGGCCGAAGCTGTCGTTGACTTTCAGCGGGATTTTGCGCTCCTAAAGATACTTCCAGGTACAGAGCCGGCGCTCCAGCCAGTCCAAGACCGTGTAGATCAGGAAGCCCAGAAGCCCCATGGCGATGATCCCGGCGTACATTTCCGGGTAAGCCCAACTCGACAGCGCGTCGAAGATGTAGTAACCGAGCCCCTCCTGGCTGCTGATCGTCTCGGCGAAAAACAACACCGCGATCGCCGTCCCGGAAGCCACCCGGAGCGCCGTGAGCATTTCCGGGAGCACCGCCGGCCAGATAACGTGGCGGTAGAGCGCCCGGGTATTCGCCCCCAAAGAGACAACCGAGTCAACCAGGGCGGCGGGCACGTAACGCGCCCCGTCCCGTACCGGAAGCAGGATCTGGAAAAAGAGGATGAGGGTGATGAGCAGGACCTTGCTCGCGTCGCCGATGCCGAGCAGGGGGATTAAAACCGGCAGCAGCACGATCTTCGGCACCGGGTAGACCAGGTAAATAAGCGGAGCCGCCAAACGGTCCGCGGCAGGGTTCCGCCCGAGAATAAAGCCCAGGGGTACGGCGGTCAGAACGGCCAGGGCGATACCGGCCAGCACCCGGTAAGTACTCACCAGCAGGTGCCAGCCGAGCGGTCCCAGAAAGTCGCGCCCGAAGACCGCAAAGGCCGTACCCGGCGGGGGCAGCGCTTCCAAGTCCAGCACGACCGCCAGCAATTCCCACAATAAAAGCAGTGCCGCGACCGCGGCCCCTGTCTCAAAGGTCCGGCGCATCGGCCACGCCTCCCGCAAGTTGCTGGCGTAGAAAGGAGCAGACGCAGTGAAACTCGGGCTCCTGCCGCCACGAACTTTTCCCTGCTCCCGGGTTCAAGTGGGTGGCCACCACCCGGCCCGGCCGGGGGGAAAGCACCACTACCTGGCGCCCCAGGAATGCCGCTTCTTCAATACTGTGGGTCACCAGGACGATCGTGCACCCCGTCCGGTGCCAGATTTCTAACAGGTTATCCTGCAAAGCCTCCCTCGTCAGTGCGTCGAGGGAGGAAAACGGCTCGTCCATCAGCAGCAGGTCGGGGTCCAGCGCCAGCGCCCGGGCGATGGCCACGCGTTGCCGCTGGCCGCCGGAAAGCTGCCCGGGGAAAAGCCGCCGCAGTTCGTAGAGGCCGAGTTCACGCAGGATCCGGGTTACCCGCGCCTCCCGCTCCGCCCGCGGTACCCCGCGGAGCTCCAGCCCGAGTCCCGCGTTCGCAAAGACGTTTTTCCAGGGCAGGAGGCCGTAGTCCTGGAGGATGAGCGCGGTCCTGCGACGCCCCGGCTTCACCGCCTCCCCCGCCACGACCACCCGGCCCTGAAAGTTTCTCAGGAGCCCCGCCAGCACGTAAAGCAGCGTGCTCTTCCCGCAGCCCGACGGCCCGATCACGGCGCAAGTATCGCCCCTTGCCACCCGGAAGGAAACGCCCCCCAGCGCCGCCACCGTTGCCGCGGGCGTATAAAACGTCACCCTCAAGTCCTCGACTGCGATCACCCGCCGAGCACTCGCCTTTCCACCAGGTCGTCGTAGCGGAGCGGCTCCGTCAAAATACCCTTTTCCAGAAGCCAGTCGACCACCGCCTGCACGTCGGCAGGAGCGGGAAGTGCCGCCGGAGAGAAGAGCACCTTCATCCCGTGCTTTTCACTCTCGAGCACCTCCTCCGGAACCCGCGCCTTCTCCTTCAAAAGCGTGCCCCACGCCCCCGGTTCTTTCCGGATGTCGGCCACCGCCCGGTCGTAGGCCGCCATCAGCCGCTTTAGCCCGCGGGCGTTCCGGGCAACGGTTTCCTCCCGGACGATGATTACCGTTTGGGAAAGGTTTTCCCGCGTGTCGTCAATAATCACGCGTGCCCCCTTCACTTCCGCCAGCGCCGCCGGCGGGTCGGGCAGGATGGCCGCTTTTGCCTTTCCGCTTAAAAGCGCCTGGACCCGCAGCGGGATTTTCGGCATGGCCAGTTTCACGATTTCCTCTTCTTTAAAACCGGCGTCCTTCAGCAGCCGGTCGAGCACGTACTCGGTGATCGTTTTCAGCGAGCAGGCGACAGGCACATTTTTCAGTTGCTCAACCGTCGTGATTTCCGAACCGGGCGCCGCCAGCACGGCGAACCGGCCCTCCTCGGGCCGCACCCCCTGGCAGACGGCGACGGCTTTCACCTTCGTGCCGCCGTGCCGCATCTGGGCCACCGCCACCAGGTCGCCCACGGCCAGGTCTATCTGGCCGGCGGTGAAGGCGGTGTCCCGCTCCACCGCGCTTGGAAACGAAACAAATCTCACCTTTAGCCCCGCCTCCTCGAAGTAGCCTTTCTCTTCGGCCACCCAGAAGGGGAGGTTGTCGGTAATCGGAAGCACGCCGATGGTTAGCGGCGCCTCCGGCTGGCGCCCGCACCCGGCTGCCGCCAGAACAAGCAGCGCCAGCGCAAGACCCCAAAGAATAATGCTTTTCCGCCGCAAAACGACTCCCTCCTGCCTCACGAACTTTTTTCGCATAATTTCGCGTCCGGCAGACCAATTCCTGCCGCAACCGCAAAGAATGCTCCGGACCGCCCGGGAATAAAAAGCCGGCGGGGAACGAAAATTAACAACGGCGACACTATCCGGGGCGCCGAATCTGTCCCGCCTGAAGAACGGTGATGCTTGAGTGAAAGACCGCATCGCGCACGCGGGTCCCGAGGGACCGCCGCCCATAGAATCCGGCAGGACCGTGTGCCTGACGATTGACGACCGGCAGGTGGAGGTGCCGGAAAGCATCAACATCCTCGAAGCGGCCCGGCTGAACGGGATCGAAATCCCAAGCCTCTGCTACCTGCGGGGAATCAACGAGATCGGTGCCTGCCGGGTCTGCCTGGTGGAAATCGAGGGGCTGCCGGCGCTGCAGACGGCCTGCACCTACCGGGTGGCGGAAGGCTTGAAGGTGCACACCAATACCGCGCGGGTGCAACGCGCGCGCCGGACCGTGGTGGAACTGCTCCTGTCAGACCACCACCGGGAGTGCACCACCTGCATCCGCAACCTGAACTGCGAACTGCAAAACGTCGCCGACACACTGGGCATCCGGAACATCGGCTTCACCGGGGAAACGCCCAACTACCCGCTTTTCGACCGGAACCCCTTCATCGTCCGGGACTACAACAAGTGC
>JASEJH010000031.1 GCA_030016455.1 Thermoanaerobacteraceae bacterium | reverse complement strand
GAATGACTTCCTTTTCCTTCATTACGCATTCTCCTTACCCAACGGTTTTGCTCCTTACCGGCCAATATATCTTTTATATATGCGTTTCCCTTGCTATTCAAGCAAAAAAACCAGGGCAAAAACCACAACCCGGTTCAAAAATAACTTTAGCACTGCCTGAGTCCCCGAAACCGCGCAGTGCCTCGTCAACCCTTGGCCACCATTATAAGAACCCGTATAATCTGTGTCAAGTCCGGTTTTTTTGTCTCGCCGCCTCCTTTACCCGCTCGACTGCGGCCGCATCAAGCGCCTTTTCAAAACTGCGGAAACCGGCCAGTTTAAAACCGTGCTTCTGCGCCATGGCTGCAATTTCCTCCACCTGTTCGGTAGTGAGTTCCCGGCCCAGGGTGAAAGACTCGTAACGTCGTTCGAGCGCAAGAACCATCGTCTCCGCCATGCAGGCGTAGGCCGTTTTAGGGGGAAAGCCGAAATCGAGGTTGAACTTCACGTCACCCGGAACCGCCACCACACCGCCCTCGATCACCAGCACGTCCGGTCGTTCGGTTGCCACCCGGCGAGAAACATCCCGCGGCCGCGCCACATCGCAAACCACCGCTCCCGGTTTCAGGTCTTCAGGCTCGATCACCGTATCAACGGCACTTGTCACGGTAATAACTATATCGGCCCCGCGCAAAGTTTTCTTGATATCCGTAGAGATCTTGGCCGCCAAGCCGGTCCGGTAAAGGATGCGGTCGGCCACCATTTCGAGCTTCTGGAGGTTCCGCCCCACCAGCGTCAGCTCCCGCGCCTCCCGGCTCAGGAGTTCCGCACAGACCCTGCCGATCGCTCCCGTGGCCCCGACCACGGCCACCGCCGCCTCGCGGAGGTCGTGTCCCATGAGCCGTGCTGCTTCCCTGGTACCTTCCACCGCCGTAGCCACGGTATAGCTGTTTCCGGTCGTTACCGGGATCCGCAAATTCTTGGCGAGGCTGACCCCGGCGTCGCCGAACACCTTGGTGAAGGCGCCCAAACCGAGGATTTTCGCCCCCAACTTCTCGGCCAGCCGCCCCGCCCGGACCAGCTTTTCTAAGACATAGTCCGCCGGCAGGGTCATGATCTGCCGGGCGGTCAACGGGCAGGAGACAAACCACCCTTCGGCCTCGGCATACGCCGACCGTACGCCGGTAATATGAGCCACTTTCATCGCCGGCAAAAATCTCAGCGCGCCTTCCACCACCCTCGCAGGGAGAAAGCGGGTGAAAGGAAACTTCCGGGCCACGTCCTTCACGTCAAGCGGATGGATTACAAAGGCAAAACTCTCCATTCAATTACCTCCGAGTTACGCTGAGGGTCGGCAGATTGCTTTAATATTAAATAAAAAAACCTGCATCCTCAAGGCTGGTGGTTCCGCTCCCAGATGAGTCTCAAACCGGTCAAAGTGAGAAAGGGATCCACCCGCTGGATCGTCTTGCTTTCCCGGGCGATCAATTCCGCCAGCCCACCGGTGGCCACAACCGGTGCCTCCACGCCCAGTTCCGCCCTCATCCGGCGTACCATCTCGTCTACCAGACCGGCAAAACCGAAAATAATTCCCGACTGCATGCCGTGCACCGTATTCTTTCCGATCACGGTCGGCGGCGGCACCAGGTCCACCCGCGGCAGCCGCGCCGCCCGGGAAAAAAGCGCCTCACAGGCGATCCCTACGCCGGGTGCGATCGCCCCGCCAAGGTACTCTCCCCTGGCGGAGACCACGTCAAAGGTAATGGCGGTACCAAAATCAACGATAATCAGCGGTCCCCCATAAAGCACATACCCGGCGGCGGCATTAACCACCCGGTCCGCGCCTACCTCCCGGGGGTTTTCCGTTTTAACCGGTACGCCGGTTCGGGTGCCCGGACCGACGAAGAAAGCCGCCCGGTGGAAATAGCGTTCGGTCATCTCCTCGACCACCGTGTTCAGCGGGGGAACAACCGAGCATACCACGATGTCTCTTACCGTCCTTGCGTCCAGCCCTTCCTCGCGCAAGAACTGGCAGAGAACCAGCCCCAGCTCGTCGGCCGTCTGCTCCCGCCGTGTTGCCAGCCGCCAGGCGACAACCAGATCCTGGCCGCGAAAAACTCCTGCGGTGATGTTCGTGTTACCGATATCCAGAACCAGCAGCAACAGCGCCTTCCTCCCTTACCGTCACCTCACCGCCGCTGAGCCGCTTAACCTCCCCGCCAGGCACCGATAAAAGCAACCGGCCGGCGGCGTCCACACCTGCCGCAAGCCCGGTTAAAACCCCTCCGGCGGCAACCACCGCCACCTCTTTTCCCAAAAAACTGCACCGCTTCTGGTACGCGGCGTGGAACGGCGCAAAGCCCGTCCGGCACCAGCGCCGGTAATCCTCTTCAATAACGGCAAGAAGCACTCCTAACAACCGCGCCCGGGAAATCTTACCGCCCCACTGGATCTGAAGCGAGGTAGCCGTCGTTTCAAGCTCCGGAGGAAAAGAGGCGATGTTCACGTTGAGCCCGATGCCGGCAACAACGTGGTGCACTCGCTCCGTCTCGGCGCCGATTTCGGCGAGGATGCCGCCCGCCTTGCGGCCCCCCAACAGGATGTCGTTAGGCCACTTCAAATCTGGGTGCAAGCCGAGGTATTCTTCAATCCCCCGCGCCACCGCTACCGATAACAGAAGGGGAAGCGTCTGGGTTTCAGCCGGAGCCACGTCAGGCCGGAGCAGGAGCGAGAACCACAATCCCCCGGGAGGGGAATGCCAGGAACGCCCCCGTCTGCCCCGTCCCCCGGTTTGTTGCTCGGCGACCACCACGGTTCCTTCAGGCGCCCCTGATTGCGCCAGCTCCTTAGCCCGGTCGTTAGTGGAAGAAGTGACCGGATAGTAACGGTAAGGTTTTCCGAAGCCGCCGCTCAGGAAGGGGAGCACAACCGGGGGCGAGAGCGTGTCCGGAACGTCAGCCAGCCGGTAACCCCGGCGGGGGCTGCCCAAAATAGCAAATCCTTCCTCGCGCAAGGCCCGCACGTGCTTCCAAACAGCACTCCGGGAAATCCCGAGGCGCAACCCGATTTCAGTTCCCGAAACGAAGCCCCGGTCCTTCAAGAGCTGCACCAATCGTTCCCGTACGGAACCTGCCGAATCCACTTCCGAACCTCCCGTAAATGCATGCCCCCCGCCCGCAATCATTCGCCGGCAACGCCCCGGTCAGTGCCGCTTCCCACAATCTCCAGTGAAATATCCAGTGCCCGTACCGAATGGGTAAGCGCCCCTGCGGAAACCAGATCCACCCCTGTGGCCGCCACCGCCCGGATATTCTCTTCGGTGATCCCGCCCGAGGCTTCGACCAGCGCCCGCCCGGCGACCAACCGCACCGCTTCCCGCATTGTTTCCAGCGGCATGTTGTCCAGCATAATGACGTCTGCCCCGGCCGCCAGTGCCTCCTCAACCTGCGCCAGGCTCTCGGCTTCCACTTCAATCTTCAGTGTATGCGGCATGCTTTCCCGTACCCGGCGCACCGCTTCCTTCACGCCGCCCGCAATCCTGATGTGGTTGTCCTTGATCAGCACCCCGTCGTAAAGACCGAAACGGTGGTTCTTGCCCCCGCCAACGCGCACCGCGTATTTCTCCAGGGCCCGCAATCCCGGCGTCGTCTTTCGCGTATCCGTTACCAACACTTGAAACTCCTGCACCAGCGCCACCATCCGGGCCGTTCGGGTGGCGATTCCGGAAAGGTGCCGCATGAAATTTAACGCCACCCGTTCGCCGCATAGGACGGCGCGAGCGCGGCCAACCACCTCTGCCAGTATTGTACCGGCGGCAACCCTCGTACCTTCTTCGACTCGGCACCGAAACTCGCTTTCCGGATCAAGACGCCGGAACACCCTCGCCGCTACCGGCAATCCCGCCACCACCCCTTCTTCCTTTGCTAAAAAAACACCCCGGGCGAAAACGCCTTCCGGGACGATGCCTAAAGTGGTAAGGTCTCCCGTGCCCAGGTCTTCCCGGAGCGCCCGGTCCACCAGTTCGTCGAGCCCGAAGAAGATTTCTTCCGCCATCGGCTACACCTGCCGCCGGAGGATAATATGTCTCTTCCACCGCTCCCGGGTTTCCGGGTAGTCGGCCCGGAGGTGAGCGCCCCGGGACTCGGTGCGCATGAGGGCCGTTTCCGCAATCAACTCCGCGACATCGAACATATTCCGGAACTCCATCAGCTCCGGTGTCCGGGCTTCCTTCCGCCGCAGGTATTCCCATTCCTCAAAACGCCTCAAGACGGCCTGAAGTCCTTCCGCCGTCCGCACCGGCCCTACCTGCTCCTGCATCAATGCCTTCAGCTCCGCCCTGAGCGCAGCAACGTCCAACCCCTCAGCCGGCTCCAGTCCTTCGCTCACGGCCACGGTCTCCACAGCCTCAGGACGGTAAAACCGGGCGTGCTCTACGATTTTGCCGCCAAAAACCAGGCCGTCGAGCAGCGAATTCGAGGCCAGGCGGTTGGCACCGTGGATTCCGGCGCAGGCCGTTTCCCCGCAGGCATAAAGCCCCTTTAGATTCGTTTCCCCGTACAACCCCGTTTTAACACCGCCCATCAGGTAGTGTGCCGCAGGAGCAACCGGAATGAGGTCGGTGGCCAGGTCCAGCCCGTAAGCGCTCAACCGCCGGGTAATCGTCGGAAAGCGCTCCCTTACCTTCTGCGGATCGAGGTGCGCAAGGCTCAGGTAAACGTACTCTCCCCCTTCAGCCGCCAGTTCCTGCAGTATCGCCCGGACCACGACATCCCGGGGAGCAAGCTCCCCGAGGTGATGGTACCGGAGCATAAACCGCTCCCCCTTGGAGTTTAAGAGAATTCCTCCCTCGCCCCGCACCGCTTCTGAAATTAAAAAGCGCGGCGCTCCCCGCAGCGCGAGTACCGTGGGGTGAAACTGGACGAATTCCATATCCATTACCTCGGCCCCGGCCCGGTAGGCCGCAGCGACGCCGTCGCCTGTGACGACCCCGGGGTTTGTGGTATCCCGGTAAACCTGCCCCGCGCCTCCCGTTGCGAGAACCACGACCGGAGCGCGAAAAACCCGCAGCTTCTCCCGGACCGCGTCCCAGGCCAGGACGCCCCAACAGACGTCATCTTTGACCAGCAGGTCCACCAGGAAGTGATTCTCCAAAACGGTGACCCGGGGGTTTTCCCGGACGGCGGAAGAAAGCACGCGCTGGATCTCTGCGCCTGTTGCGTCTCCGGCTGCATGTAAAATGCGCCGCCGGGTGTGCGCGCCCTCCCGGGTGAGGTCAAAGAGCCCGTTAGCCCGGTCAAACCGTGCCCCCAGCCGGATTAGCTCCTCGACCCGGGCCGGCCCCTCCGTAACCAGGATCCGGGTCGCCGCAGCGTCACAAAGACCGGCCCCTGCCGTAAGCGTATCCTCGTAGTGCAGCGCCGGTGAATCGCTGGGACCCACCGCGGCCGCAATTCCTCCTTGGGCTCTTTCCGTCGCCGTGTCGTCAATCCCCCGCTTGGTCAGCACCACGACGTCGCTCCAGAACCGGCTCGCCGTATGCGCGGTGTACAGCCCGGCAATACCGCTCCCCAAAATAAGAAAGGCGCACGCCGTCGTTTCCAGTTCCTGGGTGTCGAAATTAACGAGGAAGTGTCCCACGAACCCCACCCTCAACTAATAGCCAGCATGCGTTCTACCGCCCGCACCGCACGTTCCCGTATCGGTTCAGGCACCTCGACCCGCGGCTCAAGATTGTACAGGGACTGGTGAAGCTTAGTGAGGGTAACCCGCTTCATGTTTGGACAAACTAATTTCGGTGAGGCCAGATGGAACCGTTTATCAGGACATTCCTTCCGGAGCTGGTGCAACAGTCCTTCTTCGGTCACAATGATGAACTCCCGCACCGCGCTTTCCCGCGCGAAACGGATGATGCCTGAAGTGCTGGCCACTCCGTCGGCCAGTGCGAGAACCTCCGGGCGGCATTCCGGATGTGCCAGCACTGCCGCCGCGGGATGCTCCGCTTTTGCTTTGAGGATGTCCGCCACCCGCATCTGGTCGTGGACGTAGCAGTAACCGTCCCAGAGGACGATGCGCCGGTCCGGATTTTGGGCCGCCGCGTACCGCCCCAGGTTCCGGTCCGGCACAAACAAGACCTCCTGCCCGGGCGGCAGGCTCCGCACTACCTTCGCCGCGTTGGCCGAAGTACAGACGATATCGCTTTCCGCCTTGACTGCCGCGGTGGTATTGACGTAAGAAACCACCGCCGCCCCCCGTAGTTGCTCCTTCCGGGCCCGCAGGGCCTCCGGCGTTACCATCGCTGCCAGCGGGCAACCGGCCTCGGGGTCTGGAATAACCACAATCTTTTCCGGCGAAAGGATGGCCGCCGTCTCCGCCATAAAGTGGACGCCGCAGAAAACCAGCACCCGGGCGGAGGTTGCTGCCGCCCGGCGGGAAAGTTCCAGCGAGTCGCCGACAAAGTCGGCAAGATCCTGGATTTCCGGACGCTGGTAGTAATGGCTGAGAATCAGCGCCTCGCGGTCTTCCTTGAGGCGCTTGATTTCCGATACCAGTTCGGCAATCTCTTCGGGCACGGCCTGCCTCTCCCAAAACGTTATCACCGCCGGATTAAGCTTAATTCTAACTGCCACGCCAGTTGCTGTCAATAGAGCCTTTCTACGACGCTTGGAGCGTTCCGTGCGGCGCGTCCCGGTGCACCTCGGCCACCTGGTTGCCGTCGCCCACCACCACTATCCGCGGCCGAAAGCCGCGGGCCTCCTCGTAGGGAACAAAAGCGTACGCGACGACGATGACGCGGTCTCCCACCTGGGCCAGCCGGGCCGCCGGTCCGTTGAGACAAATGACGCCGCTGCCCCGCAGCCCGGAAATCGTATACGTTTCAAAGCGCTCGCCGTTGTTGAGATTAAATACCTGCACCCGCTCCCCGGGCAGAATGTCTGCCGCCTCCAAAAGGGCCTCGTCAATCGTAATGCTGCCCGCGTACTCTAGTCTCGTTTCGGTTACGGTCGCCCGGTGGATCTTCCCCCGTAACATCGCCACAAACATCCTATGCTTTCACCTCTACCAACAAGTTGTCGATCAGCCGCGCCCGGCCAAAATAAGCCGCCACCGCTAAAAGCACCTGGCCCGGCCGGAGTTCGTTAAGCGGCTTCAAGTCCGGCCAGCTTACGACCTCGGCGTAATCGAGCCGCGCCAGCGGCTCCGCGCCAATCGCGTCTTCCAGGAACCTCTTCAGCCGCAGCCCGTTTCGTTCCCCCTGCACTACTAATTCTTCGGCCCGCTTCAAGCTCCGGTAAAGCACCGTTGCCGCCCGCCTTTCTTCCGCGCTCAGGTAAATATTCCGGGAGCTTACCGCCAGACCGTCTTCCTCCCGCACCGTCGGGTGTACCTTTATTTTCACCGGAAAATCAAGGTCTTCGACCATCCGCCGGATCACCACCACCTGCTGGGCGTCCTTAATACCAAAATAAGCAGAATCCGGCTGGACGATGTTGAAAAGCTTCGCCACCACCGTCGCCACCCCCCGGAAGTGACCGGGGCGCGAACGCCCGCAAAGGATGTCGGTCACTCCCGTAACTTCGACGTGCGTGGCAAACCCTTCCGGATACATCTCTTCCACCGCCGGCACGAAAAGGGCGTCCGTCCCGCCGCTAAGACACAGTTTTTTGTCCCGCTCGAGGTTCCGCGGGTAGTCGCGGTAGTCTTCCCGGGGACCAAACTGCAGCGGGTTGACAAAGATACTCACCACCACCCGGTCCACCTCGTCGTCCTCCCTGGCAGAACGGATCAGTGCCAGGTGTCCCTTATGAAGGAAACCCATCGTAGGGACAAATCCGATCCGTTCGCCCCTCGCCCTTGCTTCCGCCAGGTACGCCCGCATCGCCGCAATCCTTTCGAAGAGCTCCACGTTTTCCCTCCTCCCGCAAACCGGAGACCGCAACCATCAACAGCCCGTCCGTCCGACCGGTCGCCGGACCGGCTGCGACCTCCGTTCCTATTCCTTCAAGAACTCTGCCAACTCCTCCGCCGGCATCGAAAAACTGTGCTCCGGGCCGGGAAACTCCCGCCCCAGCACCTCCGCCCGGAAAGCCTCCAGCGCCCGCTTGATTTCCTCGACCAGGTTGGCGTAGCGCTTCGCAAACTTCGGGGAAAACCCGCCGTAGAGCCCGAGCAGGTCGTGTGTCACAAGCACCTGCCCGTCGCAGTCAACACCCGCGCCGATCCCGATCGTCGGCACCGGAATGGTCGCCGTAATCTTCTTGGCCACCTCCGCCGGAACGCATTCCAGGACGATCGCAAAAACCCCGGCCTGCGCGAGACTGACCGCGTCGCTGACCAGGCGGCGAGCCGCCTCGGCCTGCCGCCCCTGCACCCGGTACCCGCCCAACTGGTGCACGTACTGCGGGGTCAACCCGATGTGACCCATCACCGGGATGCCGCTGTTCACGATCGCCTTTACCGTCCCGGCAACCTCCTGGCCGCCTTCGAGCTTTACCGCCTGCGCCCCGGCTTCCTTGAGAAAGCGCCCGGCATTGCGGACCGCCTCCGCCGTGGAAACCTGGTAGGAAAGAAAGGGCATGTCCCCGATGACCAGCGCCCGGGAAGCGCCGCGCGCCACCGCCCGGGTGTGGTGCAGCATCTCTTCCATTGTCACCGGTAGCGTAGAATCGTAACCCAACACCACGTTGCCCACCGAGTCCCCGACCAGGATGGCGTCGATTCCCGCCTCATCTAACAGCCGGGCCGTAGGGAAATCGTAGGCGGTAAGCATGGTAACCGGGCGTCCTTCTTCCTTCCAACGGCGAAAATCCGCCGTAGTTACGCGTCCTTCAGCCACTTTCATCTCACCTCGCCGAATATTTTTTCCAGTTCCCGCGCCGCTTCAGGCGACAGGCCCTTGCGCCGGGCCAGTTTTACGGTGTGCAGCCCCAGCAGCCGGTACAGTTCCCACGCGTCCTTTTCCATCGCCAGGGCGTGTTGCCGGATTGTCTCCACGTCGCCGCGGGCCACCGGTCCGGTAAGCCCGGTCACCGGTCCCACCGCCCCCACGTTCTGCAGAGTCCCCTGGATGAGCGGCAGGAAAGCCGGGAAAATGCCCTCCCGCGGCAGGCCGGCCCGCTCCGCCAGGGTTAGGACCAGGTCCAGCAAAGTGACCAGGTAGTTCGACGCCACGCAGGCCGCAGCGTGGTAGAGCGGTTTCGCCGCTGCGTCCAGCTCAAAGAGAATCCCGCCCAGGTCCGCAACCAGCCGGCGAACCAGCGGGATGGCGTCCGCATCCCCTTCGAAGGTGAAGTAGGAACCGGGCAAGCGGTCTACCGCGAGCTCCGGCGTGGCGAAGGACTGCAGCGGGTGAAGTGAAAAAACGGCCGCTCCCGCCTGCCGTGCCGGCGACAGCACGGCCGCCGGCAGGGCCCCGCTGGCATGGGCCACAAACTGCCCGGGGCGAAACCCTCCTTCCCGAGAAATCTCTTCCGCCACCACGGCGATTACCCCGTCGGGCGTGGTCAGCAAAACCAGTTCCCCTTCGCGGGCCGCTTCCGCCGCCCCACACGCTTTTGCTCCCGTCATCTCCGCCAGCCGTCCGGCCGAAGCCGGACTGCGGCTCGCCACCGCCGCCACCGGATAACCCTTTTCTTTCAGCCGTAGGGCAAAGGCCGTACCGACCCTTCCTGCCCCAACCACCGCCACCTTGGGTCGCAAAGCTCCCACCTCCCCAAAACGTCTACAAACAACCCACTGCAAGATGCGTCCCTTAAAAAACAAAAACCCCCCGGACATCGTCCGAAAGGTAAAGGAACCTACCTCCCGTCTCGGTCCTGCCCGGCTCCAAGCGGTTCCACCAGCACAACCGGCAGCAAAAACGGTGCAGCTCCCTTAAGATGCTGCCCTGTTTCAGAATTCCCGTATTAAGGATATCTTAGCACAGCGTCCCCGACGGTGCAATAAGATTACCGCACCGGATGCAACGGGCATCCAAAACCTCCGCCGCGGCAATGCTCCGGAGCCGGACAGAAAAGCGCGTGATATTCAAGCCGGCCCTTTAGGACTTGGTTACCACCGTAATCGTCCTTGTCTGCTCGTCCCAG
>JASEJH010000030.1:3141-10125 GCA_030016455.1 Thermoanaerobacteraceae bacterium | reverse complement strand
CTGGCATACGGGACGTGGGAACAGATCATGTGGCTCTTTGACCACTACAGGGTCGAAAAGGTACGCTCTGTCTTTCTCCAAGATTACTACGGACTGCGGACCCTCCCGGAAACCACCCGCCGCCTGTGGGAACTGGTATTCGTCGAAACACCAACGGCGGAAGACCCCCTTGCCAAGTGGCGCTGCCGCCGCGGAGTAACCCCTGCAGTACCAAACCGCTGAGTTTCCGGCGCCCTCACCATGCCTTAATTAAATTGCCCGCGTTCCGGAAAAATGATACAATTGCCACAAGGAGGTGAAGATTATGAGCTTGCAGTTTCAGGAAATCGCCTCTACCACAGAGAAAACTTGCACCTACGAAGACTACCGGAAGCTTCCCGAAGGTGCGCCTTACCAGTTGATCGGGGGGGAACTCGTCTTGACGCCTGCACCGGGTACTTATCACCAGATTATTGCTATGAAACTCGGAGTCCAGATGGCAAATTTTGTCTCCGGCAAAGAGCGCGGGATGGTGCTCTTTGCTCCCGTGGATGTCTATCTTGAAGAAACGGAAACCTACCAGCCGGATATCATCTTCATCGCCCGGGAGAGGATGGAGATCATCGAGCCGGCGCGGATAAGCGGCGCCCCGGACCTGGTGGTGGAAATTCTTTCCCCGACTACAGCCTATTACGACCTGCGGAAGAAGTACAAGGTCTATGAAAGAACCGGCGTCAAAGAATACTGGATTGTTGACCCGGAAGAAAAATCGGTTCAGGTATTTCTCCCAAAGGAAGGGAAATTCATCCTCGATCAGGAGGTAGCGGGCCAAGGCGTAGTTTCCTCCCGTATCCTCGAAGGCTTCACCGTTTCCCTCGAAAGCATTTTCTAAACATCGGGATCCTTTTGCCTCTTTTCCCCGCACGACGGCGCTATTCCCGCGGCAGCTTCAAAAAGCAGCGGAGCTTGTGCCCCGCAAAGGCGTCGGGGTGGAAAACCGCCGCCAGGTCGGCAAGCTGCACCGCCGTTCGCCGAGCGCCTGCCAGCGGTCGGCGGAGCAGCGTTAGCAGCGTTTTAGTATTTCCAAATCCGGTTACCATAAGTTATCATTATTTTCAAGGATAAAACAGTACTGGAGGCATAAAGTTGTCATCAAAAACGAAAACTGAAAACATTCTCATTATCGTAAAAGATTACTTACAAAACCAGTCCGACGTGGTGGCGGCTTACATCTTCGGTTCGGTGGCGCGGGGGTGCTCTGGCCCCGCCAGCGACGTTGACGTCGCTATTCTTTTCGCCCCCACTTTGACCACCAAAACAGCCCGGTTTGAGCGGCGGCTCGAACTCGCTGTCGCTCTGGAAGAACTCCTCAAGCGGCCGGTAGAAGTCATAGATTTGGAGGGAGCACCACCTTTTCTGCAGCACCAGATTCGCAAAGACGGTAAGCTCATCCTCGATAAAGACCCGCAACGGCGCAAAGCTTTCGAAGTTACGGCCCGGCGGTACTACCTCGATATGCTGCCGTTTTACCGGAAACGGACGGCTATACTGTTAGAAAAGTTGGGGAAATAGATGGTCAACAAAGAACTCTTGGCCGAAAAATTGAAGATCCTGAGTGAATACGTAGCCGACCTGGAGGAACAAAAAGCCGTTTCCCTGGATGAATTAAAAGAAAACAAACTCTTACGGCGGTACATTGAGCGTACGCTCCATCTTGCCGTAGAAGCCTGCCTCGACATAGGCAACCACCTCGTCGCCGACCTGAACCTCCGCGAGCCCGAGGACTACAAGGACATTATGGCCGTGCTGACCGAAGCCGGCTACCTGCCGCCGGCAAAACTTACCGACTTTAAAAAAATGGCCCAGTTTCGCAACGTTATCGGGCAGCGATAAAACGGCTGAAGGAAGTCAAGAAAAGCATCTTCGGCGACCGGATTCTACCTAGTGACTCGGCCGACTTGATCCGTGAGGCCCGGGAGGAACGGCTCTCACGGTTATGAGCTTAACAGACACCCCGGCCGAGGCTCCCCAGAATAAAAGGTGAGCGACAAGTGCAGGCGTTAGTCACCGGCGCGGCCGGGTTTGTGGGCCGCTACCTGTTAAATTTCTCTTGGAGCAGGGCTACACCGTTATCGCCGCCCGGGACTTCACCGACGTCCGTGACGTGGTGCGCGCCTACCACCTGCTTCTGCAACACGGCCGCCCCAGTGAAGCCTACAACGTTTGCAGATTCCATCCGGGAAATTACCGGGATGCTGGCCGAAGCAGCGGGAGTGAAAATCACCCTCCGGTCCACCGCGGAACTGCAGCGCAGGACCGACATCCCGTTGCTGCTCGGCTCCGCGGGAAAAATCCGGCGCGATACCGGTTGGGAACCGCAAATTCCCTTCCGTCAGACCCTGGCGGACCTGTTCGCCTAGTGGCAGGAGAAGCTGGCCGGCGCCGAAAACCCGTAACTGCCCTGGCCCGGCGTAAGCCGAACCACCCAGAGCTTTCCCGCACTATTTACAAGTACCGCTACCAAACGTTATTATAGATGATAAGGCGAAAACCAGGGGTGAAAGCCCATGCTTAGCTACAACGACCATAAAGACCTATTAAAGCGGGTAGATGCGCTCGGGCGGGAGATAGAACGCCTGAGGCGGGACTTGCTCCGCGATCTGGCAGCAAAAACCGGAAAAGGCAAAACCAAACCCTCTCTCTTCGGTAGTGTTCGTGGTAAAGACGTCCCTGAAGAAATGGTTGAAAGCGCGAAACAAGCTCTTTTCAGGGATTTAGAGGATTTGTAACACCTATGCCAGACGACAAACTTTACCTTCTCGACACACACATTCTCATCTGGTACTTCACCGGAAACCAGCGCTTAAAGCCGCAAATAAGGGAGCGCATTGACGAAATCCGCAACCGGGGTGGGCGGCTGCTCATCCCGACGATCGTGTTAGCCGAAGCACTAAACATAGCTGAAAAGGACCGCGTGAGGTTCGACTTTACCGCGCTATACCGCCTCCTTCAGGAGGAGCCGGAGTTCGAAATCGTCGGTTTTGGCCCCGAAATCTTAGAAGAAACAATGCGGCTCAAAGGAATCCCCGAAATTCACGATCGGATCATCGCGGCCACAGCGAGATTCTATGGAGCCGGGATACTGACAAAAGACAGGATTATTTGCGAATCAGGGGAAGTAGAAACGATATAACCTTAGCTTACACTCCGCCGCCGCACTCTATCGCCCCACCGATATCCCCCTGCTCGCAGGCGCCGCCGCCAAACTCCGCCGCGATACCGGCTGGGCACCCGCGATCTCCTTCCGCCAGACGCTGACTGACCTGCTCTTTTGGTGGCAGGAGAAGCTGGCTCAGGAAGCAGATTGATCCGGTTCCAGACACCTCGAAAACCCGGACGCGGAGATCCTGTTAGTGGATGAGGTGCTGGCCGTGGGCGACCTGGCCTTCCAGGAAAAATGTCTTAACCGCATCCGCGAGCTGCAGAAAAAGGGCGTAACCATCGTCTTCGTCACCCACAACCCAAAGCAGGTGGAAGAACTCTGCAACTCCGCCGTCTGGCTGGATAAGGGCGAAGTCCGCTTCACCGGCCCGGCCAACGAAGCCGCCCGCGCCTACGCCGCTTTCCTCGGCAGGGTAACCGGCTGAAGCCGACCGCAACACTCCCATTACATTACCTTAAGGCAGGAAACATTATCCGCGGGCAAATTTAGTCATTGACGACATCAATGACACTGTCCATACAATAACGACAAACCTCCTGAGGGTGATAAGCTTATGGAAAAGGAATGGCTGACGGTTCAGGAAGCGGCAGACTCTCTCGGGGTGGCGCGGGCCACCCTCTATAAGTGGGCAAAACAAGGCCGTCTTCCCATATACAAACTGGGCGAAAGAGTAGCCCGGATCCGCATCGAAGACCTGAAAAAACTATTAGCGCAAGCCAGACCGCTTTACGAAAAGAGGCACGGCGACAAAACCACCAAGAAAGCGATCCTGAAAAGGACAAAGGGGGCCTGGGCCGACAACCCCGTAATTGACCAGGCGCTCGCCGAGATAGACCGGGGCTGGAACGAATGGGCAGAGAAATTTTAGTTGACACCTCGATCCTTATCGCCCACCTGCGAGCAAAGAGTAAGAAGAAAACCCTTTTTGAACAGGCCGTCGAGGAGTATGACCAGATCTATATTTCAGCGATCACCGCGTGGGAAATCGAGTACGGTGCGCTCCGGGCCGGCCGACCCTCAGATCTTACAGACCTTGGAACTCGCCGAAGTTCTGCCGTTTGGCCTTGCCGAAGCCCGTGCTGCTGCGAAAATATACAAGGAACTGAAAGCCCACAACCAGGAAATAGGTATCCGGGACACCTTCATCGCGGGAACCTGCGTCGCGAATAACCTCCCTTTGTTAACCACAAACCTGGAACATTTCGGGCGCGTCAACGGGCTGCGGGTATTGGAGTTGGTATAATAAGAGCAAGGAGGCCCCGCACGGCAAAAGAGCGTTAATCAGTAGGAGAGCTTGCCCCGAACAAACACGCCTAACCCGCCGCCCCGAAAGGATTCACCACCCGCACCCTCGCTTATTTACAAGTGCCGCTGCCAACCGTCACCATCCAGCCTAATCCCGCCCAAGGCTGGTCACCCTGATCCTTGTCTTCGTAACCACCATCACCCAACCCGCGGCAGTTTCCTCCTCCAATTTACCGGAAGCCGCGAGCCGCTTCAATAATTCGTTTGCCGCCTCTACCGTCTGTTGTTTTAAACGTAGAACCACAACCTTCAGCCGTCTCGGCGCACTCAAGTAATAAATAGTGCCGAAATCAAGATCAAGGTTAAAACAGCCCTGTTACTTTCCAGGGCGTACTTAACGATTTCTTCATCCGGCCGGGAAATTAACCCGCATTCCGCCACGGTGACTACGTCATAACCCAGGGAGCGCAAAAAATCCGCCGTCAGAGGCGAAATGTTTTCGTCCGCAAGAAACTTAATCACAGCGCAGCTTCCTCGGGAGGCAGTTCCTGCTCCTCGTAGTTCGCGAGGGATCCGGCGAACCTCAACGCCGCCTCGACGTCCTCTTTCTGTAAATTCGGGTACGCTTCCCGGATCTTTTCAAGAGAATACCCGGCGGCAACCAGATTAACAACCAAGTAAACAGGTATCCTTGTACCCCTGATGACCGGCTTACCGCACATTATGCGCGGATCAACCGTTATCCGCTCAAACACCGCTTTGAACCCCCCTTCGCTGAGCAGCACAGAGCCGCCTTCAACCTAATTATACGCGCTAAGCCGCAAGCAAAACAAGCGCAGCCCGGTTTAACAACCTGCTTCATCAGAAAAGTTTATAAAGTGCTGCTCCTTCACCGAGGGAAGAAGCCGCCTAACCCGCCGGCCCGAAAGGATTCACCACCCGCACCCCGTCGTAAGCCTGACCGGGGTTCAGGTCCTCCGACCAGATGACCGCGCAGTCCAGCGCTTGGGCGCTCCGGATGACCATCGCGTCCCAAAACGAGATCCTGTTTCGCTGCTGAATCTCTATCGCCGCCAACAGATCGCTGACCTCAGGCACGTGGACGCGCCAAGCGGAAAGATCGGCGACCAGACGGGCCGCCTCCGCCGGAGGCAAGGGCTTCGCGACCTTCTGGGTCACCGCCACGTAAAATTCCTGCAACACCTGCAGGCTCAGGCACCCCCGGCCCGTCTCCCACAGCTCCGCCACCAGTGCTGCGGCCCGGCGCTGCTTTTCCTCGGCGGAAAGATCGTGCGCGTAAATTAGGACGTTGGTATCCACAAACTCCCGGCCGGCGTCACCGCGCATGCAGCTCGCCCCGCTCCCACCGCGCTTCCCCTCCGGTCCCCAAATCGAACCGGCCCAAAACAGCAAGGTGCCGCTCCTTCGCCTGCCGGTAAAGGTCCTCCTTGCACGTGAGTTCCTCGAGCAACTGCGCCAAAAGCCCGGAAAGGGAAGTCCCCCGCTCGACGGCGATATGCTTAACCCGCCGCAGCAGCTCCTTGGGCAGCGAAAGCGTAACATTCTGGTACTCCGCCATAACCTCACCTCCACGTGATTAAGTGTAACACATAAACACGTGGAAAGCAACCCTGAGGAAAAGAACAAGGATCACTCGCCTTTCCGGCAGGAGAAAGCCACCCGCCCGGCGAATTTTGCTGAAACCGGGGAGACGTTCGCCGGCGATGAAAAGAATACGCGGCGCGGTTTGACACCAACCGATAAAGAGGGTAGAAAATGAGCACAAACCTGCACCAAGAAACCAAAACCGTTCTGGTCACCGGCTGCGCCGGCTTTATCGCGGCACGGGTGACGGAGATGCTGCCGCAAGACGGTTACCGCGTGTCCGGCATTGACAACCTGAACGACGCCTATGATGTCCGCCTGAAGAAATGGCGGCTTAACCGGCTGAAAAGTATACCCGGGTTCGCCTTTTACCACACCGATATTAGCAACCTGGAGGAGTTGCGCGGAATCTTCACCGCCCACACCGCCAACAAAGGAACCCCGCCTTTCGCCGCCGTCATCAATCTCGCGGCCCGGGCCGGGGTGCGCCAGTCGGTCGCCAACCCCTGGGTCTACGTGGAAACAAACGTCACCGGCACCCTCAACCTCCTGGAACTCTGCCGCGAATTCGGGGTGAAAAAGTTCATCCTCGCTTCCACGTCAAGCCTCTACGGCAAAGAAAACCCTATGCCTTACCGGGAGGATGCCGACACCAACCGGCCCCTTTCCCCCTACGCCGCTTCCAAAAAGGCGGCGGAGGCGCTCTGCTACACCTACCACTATCTTTACGGCCTCGACGTAACGGTGCTCCGCTACTTCACCGTCTACGGCCCGGCGGGAAGGCCGGACATGAGCCTCTTTCGTTTCATCCAGTGGATTAGCGAAGGGAAACCCCTAATCATCTACGGGGACGGGCGGCAGTCCCGCGATTTTACTTACGTGGACGACATCGCACAAGGCACCATCGCCGCACTCAAACCCCTCGGTTACGA
>JASEJH010000030.1:0-3131 GCA_030016455.1 Thermoanaerobacteraceae bacterium | reverse complement strand
CATTGAAAAACTCACGGGGCAGAAAGCCTGCCTGGAATTCAAACCCCGCCACCCGGCCGACGTTCCCGCTACCTGGGCTGACATCACCAAAGCACGCCGGCTGCTTGGCTGGGAACCGCAGACGCCTTTTGAAGAAGGCTTAGCCAAAACCTGTCGCTGGTACCGGGAAAACCGGGACTGGGCGAAAGAAGTGAAGGTGGACTAGTCCGTGGAAGATATGCCGTGCATCGCTGTCGTGGGGCTCGGTTATGTAGGGCTCGCCTTAGCCGCAGCCTTTAGCAAAGTCACCCGGACCATCGGCTTCGATATCAACCCCGGCCGGGTTGAGGCCCTCCGGCAGGGCATTGACGCCAACGGTGAGGTGGCGCCGGCGGACTTACAATCGCCCCACCTTACATTTACCGCTGACCCAGCAGCCCTGCGTAAAGCGCAGTTTATCATCGTTGCTGTGCCCACGCCGGTGGACGCCCACAAGCGGCCTGATCTGAGCCACCTAACAAACGCGAGCCGCCTGGTCGGGCAAAATCTCTCACCCGGAGCCATCGTTATTTACGAGTCCACCGTCTACCCCGGCGTAACGGAAGAGATCTGCCTGCCCATCCTCGAAGAAGCCTCCGGGCTTAAGGCCGGGAGAGACTTCAAAATCGCCTACTCGCCGGAGCGCGTCAATCCGGGCGACCCGGAACACACCCTGGAAAATGTCGTCAAAGTGGTAGCCGCTCAGGACAAAGAGACCCTCGAAAAGGTAGCGTGGCTTTACGGCCTGGTGGTCAAAGCGGGGGTTTACCGCGCACCCAATATCAAAACCGCCGAGGCCGCCAAGGTGATCGAGAACATCCAGCGCGACCTCAATATAGCGCTGATGAACGAGCTGGCGCTCATTTTTCACCGGCTCGGCCTCGATACCCGCGAGGTCCTGGCGGCAGCCCGTACCAAGTGGAACTTCCTGCCGTTTGAACCGGGCCTGGTAGGCGGCCACTGTATCCCGGTCGACCCCTACTACCTTACCTATAAGGCCGAAGAAACCGGTTACCGTCCCGAGGTGATCTTAGCCGGCCGGCGGATCAACGACCAAATGGGGATATACATCGCCCAGCAGACGGTCAAGCTCCTCATCCGCAGCGGCAAAGCCGTGCTTGGCGCCAGGGCCCTGGTCCTCGGCGTCACCTTCAAAGAAAACGTGCGGGACGTGCGGAACAGCCGCGTGGTGGACCTGGTGCAGGAACTGAAAAACTACGGCGTTGCCGCCGCCGTTTACGACCCCTTAGTAGAACCGGAAAAAATCCGGCAGTTGGGGCTTGAACCCGTAAGCGACCCCTTCGCCGGCAAAGAGCGCTACGACGCCGTTATCCTGGCCGTGCCCCACCGCGCTTTCAAAGAAAAGGATCCCGGTGCCTACCTGAAGCTCCTCGACGGCCGTGGCGGCCCCGGGGTCATCGTTGATGTCCGCCGCATCCTTCCGCAGGAAGCCATCACCAGCGCCGGCGCCATCTACTGGGGTTTATGAGAGAGAACGCGGGTGCGACAAATGTCCTCAAGGTCCCAGCAAAAGTTCCTTCACACAGAGGAGAGAGGAGCGCCGCAAGAAGCCGATGAAGATCCTGATCGTCACCGGCATAGTCCCTCCTGATATCGGCGGCCCGGCGACCTACGTGCCGCTGATCGCCGGGGCGCTCGCGTCCCGGGGGCACCAGGTAAAAGTGCTTACCACCAGCGAACCACAGGACTTATCGCTCGACGACAGCCGCTATCCTTTCAGGGTAATCCGGGTCAACCGCCGGCAACCGCTCTGGCGCCGCACCCTCACACTCATCCGCCTGATCATCCGGCACGGGCGGGAGGCCGACGCCATCTACGCTAACGGGATGCACTTTGAAACGGCGCTGGCCAACAAATTCCTGCGCAAACCCCTGGTAATGAAAATTGTAGGCGACGAGGCGTGGGAACGCGCCACCCGCGAGGGCTGGACCAAAGACGGCTTCGAAGAGTTCCAGAGCAAGCGGCAGCCTTGGCCGGCGGAGCTGAACAAGTGGCAACGCGCCTGGGCGACCGGCCAGGCCGACAGGGTTATAGTGCCGAGCCGATATCTCAAGCGCATCGTTACTCAGTGGGGCATACCTGAGGAAAGGTGCGCGGTAGTTTACAATGCTGTAGAAATACCAGAAGAAGCTAAACCGGAAAGAACACCCCCGACAACGCCGGTGAAGCTGATAACGGTGGGACGGCTCGTTCCGTGGAAGCACATTGACAAAGTGATTGAGTCGCTGGCGCACTTAAAGGATGTTGGGCTGGTCGTGGTGGGCGACGGCCCTGACCGGCAGCGGTTGGAGGCATTGGCGTCCACCTTCGGCATAAACGGGCGGGTTCACTTTGCAGGCCAGCGTAGCAAGAAGGAAACGCTCGCCCTAATGGCAGCCTGCGACATCTTTGTTTTGAACTCTTCTTATGAAGGGCTACCCCACGTAGTTGTCGAAGCGATCCAGTTGGGTTTACCCGTTATAGCCACGGCGGTGGGCGGTACGCCGGAAGTCGTGCAAGACGGCGAAACCGGCTTGCTTGTTCAGCCCGGAGATAGCGAGGCATTACGTGAAGCATTGCGCCGGTTGGTTACTGATATTTCTCTGCGGCAGCGCCTCGCACATAAAGCCCGCGCCGTTTTGTATAAGTTTCGTTTCGAAACGATGGTAAACGAAACGGAACAAATTCTGACAAAAACAATAAGGACTGGCGATAATGAGCGCAGAACCGGAGCTAATTCTTGAATTAATTACTCCCGAATTAATTGTTTCCGGAGGCGGTATCGCCTTGGATTTAGGCGGTGGAAGAGGGGGATTGCGTCAGCCTCTTGAAAAACTGGGCTACCGCTACCTGAATTTAGATATTCAGCGCTTTAACGAGCGCAACCCTGACCTTATCGGCGATGCCCATCAGCTACCATTCAAAGATTCTGTTTTTCAAGCAGTAATAAGCAAAGATTCTTTGGAACATTTCGCTGAACCTTGGAAGGTCGTGCGAGAAGTACACAGGGTGCTTAAGGACGGCGGTTATTTCGTCATATGGGTCCCTTTTATGCATCCTTTCCATGGAGACGATTTTTACCGTTATACGCCTTTGGGACTGCAGCATTTGCT
>JASEJH010000308.1 GCA_030016455.1 Thermoanaerobacteraceae bacterium | reverse complement strand
AAACGTTTCCAGGTCCTTCTCCCTCGCGGCCATGTCCCTGCCCAGCTGGGCCTCGTCGCGGGCCGCCCGCGCCTCGTCGGCGAGCACGTCGCGGGCGGCGGCGTCGATGATGTGGGCACCGATCACCTGGCCGATGGCCTTTGCCCGCAGGGTACCCGGCGCCTCCAGCAGAAAGGGCCCCTCCAGCTGCCCGCCCAGGTTGAGGGAGATCTCGGTATCGGCGTCCAGCTGCAGGGCAGCCATGCCGTGGGCCGCCTTCACCGCGGGGGGCACGTCCCACCCCACCGCCTCGAACACCTGCTGCTCGCCGTCCTTCTCCAGGACGTAGCGGTTGGAACGGGGACCCTTTTCCCTGGTGATGCGGGTACCGTCGTTGAAGGTGACCGTCACCCGGCAGGTGTCCGCCCCCACCCGCACGAAGTCGCTCCCCCGGGGCTCGTTGTGCAGCACCCAGCGCAGGGCCCGCAGGAGGGCGGTCTTACCCTGGTCGGACGGGCCCACGATCACGTTCAGCCCCGG
>JASEJH010000307.1 GCA_030016455.1 Thermoanaerobacteraceae bacterium | reverse complement strand
GAGCCGATGACGAGCGATAGTGCGGTCAGCGCAGGAATCTGGCGCGAGCCGGTCTTACCCAGGGCCGCTGCAGAAACCTTGCATTTTCAAGGGGGGCAGCAGTCGGGAAGCAGGGTGGGGGTGGCCTAAGGAAGGCGGAAGCGGGGAAAGCAGGAAAGCGCAGATGAAGCAGGAGTCAGGTAGTGAGGTAGTGAGGTAGTGAGGTAGTGAGGTTAGGGCGGGCGGTCCAAAATCAGGTGATAGGGTTTGAAGCGGTGCCGACCGGGTTATATAATTTGATAAGTGGTGGGTGGCAGGCTGAATAGTTACATTTACGGAGGAATATCGTTGCGCATCCGTTTGTTAGCGGCCGTTTTGGCCGGCAAAATCGTTCATTATTTATGCAGACTCTGCGGCAGGCGGGGATCATCGCTGCCGGGGATGGTGGCGCTGCGTGTTTTCCCGGGAGTGCTTGCGGCTCTTGCCGGTCAGGTCCGGTCCGGCACGGTGCTGGTAACCGGAACGAACGGGAAAACCACCACCACCGCCCTGGTGGGGGAAATTTTTCAAAAGGCCGGCTGGCGCACCCTGGTGGCGGGGATTATCGGC
>JASEJH010000306.1 GCA_030016455.1 Thermoanaerobacteraceae bacterium | reverse complement strand
GCAACTTTGAAGAAATGGCCAGAAGAATTAAGCAGTCTTGCTTTCAGTCCCCTTGTCATCGGGGCAATCGGTGCAACCTGACCTTTCCGGGCGACCTATGGGCTCACGCGGATTACTTTCAGTCCCCTTGTCATCGGGGCAATCGGTGCAACTCCTGGCCCAAAGCACGGCAGCCATCGGCACATTGACCTTTCAGTCCCCTTGTCATCGGGGCAATCGGTGCAACGTGACGCTTCAAGCGAAGGACCGGGTAACAGGAGTACTCCTTTCAGTCCCCTTGTCATCGGGGCAATCGGTGCAACTTCGGCATTTCTGACCCCAGGGCGTTTGCCGACCAGGGCCTTTCAGTCCCCTTGTCATCGGGGCAATCGGTGCAACCACGGCAAGGTATTGCGCGGAAGAATGCGCCATCGGCCCTTTCAGTCCCCTTGTCATCGGGGCAATCGGTGCAACAGTCACAATGCCGGCGAACTGGTTGCCCGTGGGCGTGGCTTTCAGTCCCCTTGTCATCGGGGCAATCGGTGCAACTCAAACTCCTGGCCGTAGTTGCGGGAGTAGACCAGGTAGCTTTCAGTCCCCTTGTCATCGGGGCAATCGGTGCAACCTAATACTGGCATAGCTCTGGCCAAGGCCGTTTACCCTTTCAGTCCCCTTGTCATCGGGGCAATCGGTGCAACCTAACTTCCCGCGCCTGGACGGTGACGCTTCAAGCGACTTTCAGTCCCCTTGTCATCGGGGCAATCGGTGCAACTTTCAAGGCGCAGGACCTCCTTCGTCGTTCTGGTTATAACTTTCAGTCCCCTTGTCATCGGGGCAATCGGTGCAACTCAAGCGACTTTGCATGAGCGGGTCATTACTAAGG
>JASEJH010000305.1 GCA_030016455.1 Thermoanaerobacteraceae bacterium | reverse complement strand
AAGCCGGGAGGGGACGGGGCGGAGCGTACTTGGAGGTACGTGAGCACCCGGACCCGACCGGCTGACAAAGCCAGGCGAAGTTTTGCAGCGGTCTCATGGGGAGCGTGTTGTCAAGCGCACAAAAGGACCCGGGAGTTAAGGCCTGGCCGACAGGGCCGGATGCCGTAGTCCACGGACGGATTCGATAGAACCCTCCATCTGAATCCACTTTTTCCCGGCGTCCCGCTGCAGAAACCCGAACAACTTGAAGGGGTTTCGAAACGATCGCAGAGGAAGTGAAAAACCGCTTGCCGGTACGAAGAAAGATTCAAAAGCGGGCGTTGCGGCTGGCGCTCTTGAGCCGCCGTCAGGCACTGAGTGAAGGGGAAGTTGTCGCCGCGAGCGCAGCCATACAGGAGCACGTCCGGAGATTGCCGGCGTTTCAGGCGGCGGGAGTAGTGCTGGCTTACGCAGCCTGCCGGAACGAGGTCCAGACCGACGTGCTTGTCCGAGAAGCGCTCGCCGCAGGCAAGCGGGTGGTATTCCCCGTAACCGACCCGGTGAAAAAGGCGCTTTTCGTACGCGCGATAAACCGGTACCCGGACGATCTGGTTCCGGGAGCCTACGGCATCCCGGAACCAAAACCTTCCTGCCCCGCGGTGGCGCCGGACGAACTCGACCTGGTTCTCGTCCCCGGTGTCGCCTTTGACCGGAAAGGGTTTCGGCTGGGGTACGGCGGCGGGTACTACGACCGTTTTCTCCCGCAGATCCGGGAATCAACCGCGACCGTCGGCCTCGCGTACCGCTTCCAGGTGGTGGATACAGTTTATCCCGAGAAGCACGACCGCCGGGTGAGGTTTGTGGCCACTGAAGAAACCGTAATCGAAACGAAGACGGGAGTGGGAAGC
>JASEJH010000304.1:350-988 GCA_030016455.1 Thermoanaerobacteraceae bacterium | reverse complement strand
CGCAAGACAACCAAGGGGCCGCAGATTATTGTTTCGCGGACCCACCCCGGCTTCCTCCGGCGGCTTTTCGAGCTCGAGGTTCCGGAGCTGCAGGAAGGGATCGTGGAGTTGAAGGGCGTGGCCCGGGAGGCCGGCATGCGTTCGAAGATCGCGGTCTACTCCCGGGACCCCAACGTCGATCCTGTGGGCGCGTGTGTGGGGCCGAAAGGGACGCGAGTGCAGGCGGTCGTGAACGAGTTGCGCAACGAGAAGATCGATATCATCCGGTGGGACCCGGACCCCTCCCGGTTTGTAGCGGAGGCGCTCAGCCCGGCGAAGGTGGTGGCGGTTGAGATCTGGGAAGATGAAAAGGTCGCCCGGGTGATTGTTCCGGACAACCAGATCTCCCTAGCTATCGGCAAGGAAGGGCAGAACGCCCGCCTGGCGGCAAAACTTACCGGCTGGAAGATCGACATCAAGAGCGAGTCGCAGATGGAGGAAATTTACGCCCAGGAATACGCGGCCTTTTATGGTGAGGAAGAAGAAAAGTATGCCGAGGGTTCTGAGACCGATGAAGTCAGCAGTCGGTAACCGGCAGCAATGTCCGGGGTCTGACTGCCGACCTGCTGCAGGAGGTGCCTGGTTTGCCACGGTTGAAA
>JASEJH010000304.1:0-340 GCA_030016455.1 Thermoanaerobacteraceae bacterium | reverse complement strand
CCCAGCGCCAGTGCGTCAGCTGCCGGGAGATGAAGCCCAAGATGGAATTGATCCGTATCGTGCGGACGCCGGCTGGTGAAATCCTGGTCGATCCGACCGGGAAGAAATCAGGCCGTGGCGCTTACATCTGTTTGTCGGAGCAGTGCCTGAGGGAAGCGGTGAAAAAGAAAAAGCTCGAGCGCGCCCTCGAACAGACGGTGCCCGAAGCGGTGGTAGAGGTCATCCGGGAGGAGTTGGTGCGTCGGTGTCCAAAGACGTGAGGCGGTATCTGGGTTTGGGACAGCGGGCAGGACAGGTGGTTTCGGGAGATTTTGTAGTCCGGGTAAAGATCCGGAAAAAG
>JASEJH010000303.1 GCA_030016455.1 Thermoanaerobacteraceae bacterium | reverse complement strand
GCCTTTCAGTCCCCTTGTCATCGGGGCAATCGGTGCAACGAGAAGATCAAGACCCCGGCCCAGGCCAAGGTTGCCCTTTCAGTCCCCTTGTCATCGGGGCAATCGGTGCAACGGCACGAAGGCGACAAGTGTTGCGCAGTAGTGGCACCTTTCAGTCCCCTTGTCATCGGGGCAATCGGTGCAACCGTCTTGATCTCGTCCCACGTGGGGTAACGGTTTGGGCTTTCAGTCCCCTTGTCATCGGGGCAATCGGTGCAACGGTGAGTATATGTCTTGGGCACAAATTGGGGGAGGAACTTTCAGTCCCCTTGTCATCGGGGCAATCGGTGCAACGAGGGCGAAGGGTGCCACGCCCGGCGCCTCTTTTTAGCTTTCAGTCCCCTTGTCATCGGGGCAATCGGTGCAACTTCATCGAGCGCCGAAGCCGGAAGTGCTTGCAAGTACTCTTTCAGTCCCCTTGTCATCGGGGCAATCGGTGCAACTTCCGGGTCGTCGCCCAGTAGTTCCATCTTTTGCTTAACTTTCAGTCCCCTTGTCATCGGGGCAATCGGTGCAACCGAGCCTCCGGAACCGGCGGGCGCACCCGCCTTACAGACTTTCAGTCCCCTTGTCATCGGGGCAATCGGTGCAACCGCTTCAAACTGGCCCGGTTCAAGCTGTTCGACGTGCCTTTCAGTCCCCTTGTCATCGGGGCAATCGGTGCAACTCTCCATCCGCAGCAGTTCGGCCTCGATTTCGCGCACTTTCAGTCCCCTTGTCATCGGGGCAATCGGTGCAACCACGGCGTCAACGACCGTGATTGCTTAATTTGGATCTTTCAGTCCCCTTGTCATCGGGGCAATCGGTGCAACGCCGCTCATTCGCGAGTTTGCACTCTGGGCAGCAGATACTTTCAGTCCCCTTGTCATCGGGGCAATCGGTGCAACTTCGTTTAATTTCGCTTTCATTCCCCGCCCTGGTCCTTTCAGTCCCCTTGTCATCGGGGCAATCGGTGCAACCTCGGTGATGCCAAACGCCGTAAAGTTCGGCGTGTCAACTTTCAGTCCCCTT
>JASEJH010000302.1 GCA_030016455.1 Thermoanaerobacteraceae bacterium | reverse complement strand
TCCGGTAATAATATCCCCCTCGCGGCTGACAAAAGCCTCGTAAACCATGTTCCGCTCGGCCTCACGGATCCGCTGCACCACCACCTGTTTCGCGGTTTGTGCGGCGATCCGGCCGAAATCTCTGGGGGTCACTTCCGTCTCCACAACGTCGCCAACCTCGTAACGCGGGTCTATTTCTTTCGCCTCGGCCAAAGAAATCTCCACCCGGGGATCGGTTACCTCTTCCACCACAAGACGCTGGGCAAAAACCCGGCACTCGCCGCTTTCGCGATCGATATCCACCCGCGCGCTTTGCACCGAACCGAAGTTTTTTCTGTACGCGGAAAGAAGCGCCGATTCGATGACGGAAAGCAGGAGTTCGAACGAAATACCCCGTTCCTTCTCCAGGTCGCGAAGCGCCCTGAGCAGCTCCGTATTCAAAAACGCTACACCTCCCTCAATCACCAGTTAAAAACCAGGTTGGCTCTGGAAATCGCGGCGTAAGGAATGCTCACCTCGACTCCGTCCACCAGAAGGAACACGGCATCTTCACCGGCACCGGTGATGCTGCCGGTGAACTTCCGCCGCCCATTGAGCGGCGCCGCCGTCACGATCCTGACCTCCCGGCCCGCAAAACGTTTGAAGTCGGCGGGTTTCTTCAGCGGCCGTTCCACTCCCGGAGAAGAAACTTCGAGGGTATAGGCATGCGGGATGAGGTCCTTTTCATCCAACACCCGCCCCAGAAGCTCGGACAGCGCTTCGCAGTCCTCAAGCCCTACGCCCTCCGGCTTGTCGATGAAAACCCGCAGGAACCACCGTCCTCCCTCTTTACGGTACTCGACGTCAACAAACTCCAGCCCGAGTGATTCGGCAAGCGGCGCCGTAACCGCTGCCACCGCGTCAACAACCCTTCCCTTTGCCGGCATTCAAGCTTCCCCCTTTTGAAACCGCTGCCAAAGAACTCACCTGGTCCCGGGCATCCCCGCGCTTATAAAGTACAACAAACCCGCGGAGCTCCGCCGTCTCAATAACCGGCAATCCCTTGCCTTTATTAAGACGAAAGAGTGGGAGACTACCCACTCTTTACCAACAAGACCCCGCGCGGAA
>JASEJH010000301.1 GCA_030016455.1 Thermoanaerobacteraceae bacterium | reverse complement strand
CCTTCAATAACGCCACCGCGGTCTTGAACCGGTCCAGCCGGCCGCCGGCCACTACCAGGCCCCGCTTCAAACCGATCATCTCTAAGAGGGCGTTGGTATCGGCGGGAAGGGCCGGAATCTGGTAACGCCGCTTCAACGCGCCGGGATAGTTGTTTTTCAGCCAGTCCAGGAGCCACAGAGCCACGCTTTCACAGTCGATGACTTCTTCTTTCAGCGCTCCGGTGGCGGCCAGCTTCAGCGCCCCTTCCCGGTCGTCCAGCCGGGGCCAGAGTACGCCTGGCGTATCCAGGAGCTCGATGCCGGGGGCTGCCCGGATCCACTGCTTTCCCCGTGTGACTCCGGGACGGGCGCCGGTGGCCGCCGCCTTCAGGCCGGCGAAGCGGTTGATAAAGGTTGATTTGCCGACGTTGGGGATGCCCACCACCATTCCTCGGATGGTGCCCGTGCGTCCCGGTGCTGCCGCCTGCCGCACGATTTGCGGTATTTTTCCAAAACCCCGGCCGGTGGAGCAGTCGAGCTGAACCACGGGAGTCCCCTCTGCGGTCAGCACCGCCGCCCAGGCACGGGTCTGCGGCGGGTCGGCGAGGTCGGACTTGTTCAGAATTACCACCCGCGGCTTCTTGCCGATGATGGCGGCGATGTCGGGATTGCGGCTCGACTCCGGTATCCGCGCGTCCAGCAGTTCAAAGACGACCTGTACCAGCTTTAAATTCTCCTGGATCAGTTTTCGGGCCTTGGCCATATGGCCGGGATACCAGTTGAGTCCCATCGGCCACCTTCCTCAGCGGATGATTTTTGCACGGTTGGGCGGCCAGTAGAGGAGCACCGCTTTTCCGACGATCAGCCGTCGATCGAGAAAGCCCCAGATCCGGCTGTCTTCACTGTTCATCCGGTTGTCCCCCAGCATAAAATAAGAGCCTTCCGGAACCTTGACGGGTCCAAAGTCCGCGAAATAGGTATTCGGGGGGAGGTAGGGTTCAGGAACCTCCCGGCCGTTGATATACAGTCTGCCGTCCTTGAGCTGTACCGTTTCCCCGCTGAGGCCGATGAGGCGCTTAACATAGGTTTTCTTCTGATCCAGCGGAAAACGGAAGACGACGATGTCGCCCCGCTGCGGCGGGTGAAACCGGTACGAGAGCTTGGAAACGATGATCCGGTCTCCTTCATAAAGTGTGGGCACCATTGAGCCGGAAGGGATGTAAAAGGGCTGAAAGATGAACGTGCGGATAAGTACCGCTAAAATTACGGCGATGACCAGGGATTCAAGAATGTCACCGAAGAAACTCAACCTTTTCGCCACTTCCGGAGCCAGCCCTCCTGATTCGGTTATCGGTAATCGTTGCCGGGGCGGTTCTCGCCGACCGCGGTGGGACAAACCATCGTTTTCTAAGAGACCGCTTTCCAAACTTCGCCTGCCCAGCACTCAACTCTGTGGTACCACCTGCGCTCAAGCAAACGGCGTTAGAG
>JASEJH010000300.1 GCA_030016455.1 Thermoanaerobacteraceae bacterium | reverse complement strand
CAGCCGAAACAGGAAGCGGCCTTTCCCTTTTCCATTTCGAGCAGGAATTAAGAAAGAGCGGTTTCTCCCTGATTGCCGGGATTGATGAAGCCGGAAGGGGCCCTCTGGCGGGGCCGGTCATAGCGGCGGCGGTAATCCTCCCTGCAGTCATAGATCTTCCCGGCCTCAACGATTCCAAGGCCCTGTCCGAGCAAAAGCGCGTGCTCCTGGCCGAGCAAATCTTTGCCTCCGCCCTCGCCTGGGCAATCGGATCGGCCACCGTGGCGGAAATCGATACCCTCAACATCCGCCAGGCTTCCTTTCTGGCGATGCGCCGGGCGCTGGTCGGCCTGCACCTGCGGCCGGACTGTTTGGTGGTCGACGGCCACCCCATTCCCGCGCTCCCCCTCCCCCAGCGGGCGGTGGTGGGCGGCGACGCGCAGGTGGCAGCGGTAGCCGCGGCCTCCATCATCGCCAAGGTGACGCGCGACCGGCTGATGCTGGAGCTGGACCGCCGGTTCCCCCAGTATGGCTTTCGCCGTCACAAGGGCTACCCCACCCCCGAACACCTGGCGATGCTCGCCAGGTTCGGTCCTACCCCTTTTCACCGGCGGAGCTTCGCCCCGGTAAGAGACCTGCTGCAAAAGGACTGAGTATGCCGGAAAAAAGAAAGCGCCTCGGCGAATTAGCGGAAACCCTGGCCGCAGAGCACCTGCGGCGCAAAGGTTACCGCATCCTGGCACATAACTACCGCTGCCGCTGCGGCGAGGTGGACATCGTCGCCCTTGACGGCAGGACCCTGGTTTTTGTGGAGGTGCGGGCCAAGAGCACAACCGGCTTCGGGACACCCCAGGAAAGCGTCGGCCACCGGAAGCAGGCGAAACTCCGGGAGGTAGCCCGCCACTATCTGGTCTCCGAACAGACCAGAGGCACCCTGTGCCGCTTTGACGTCATCGCCATTCAGTTCGACCCGAAGAGCGGAAAGGTCAAGGAATTCGAACATATTGAAAACGCCTTTTGAGTTTTAAAGAAGACAAATTTTAACCCGGTTGCTTTAAAGCTTCACTAAAAGAGCGTTCGCTGCATAAGATAGTTTAATCCAAACCATCAATTACCGGTGGGGGCAATAGAAATGTCCGAGTCTGAAAAAGCAGGGTTGCGGTTCATTTTTCCGCCCAAGGGCAAACAGCAGCCGGGGCCGCCCACGGAGAAGGCCCGCAGGTCTTGCGAGCTGGACCTTCCCTATCCCGAACCGCGCGTAGTGGCCCAAAACCGCTACTATGCCGAACTGCTTCTGGAAGATTACGCGGGTCCGCTGAGCGAACTGACGGCCATCCACCAGTACATTTACCACGACTTCACGTTTCACGAAGAATACCCGGAGCTGGCCGAGCTTGAGGAATGCATTTCGATTGTGGAAATGCGCCACCTCGAGTTGCTGGCAGAAACGATCCTCCTGCTCGGCGTTGACCCCCGCTTCTGGTTCGTCCGCGAAAACCGTTTCGTTTACTGGAACGCTTCCTTCC
>JASEJH010000002.1:641-19595 GCA_030016455.1 Thermoanaerobacteraceae bacterium | reverse complement strand
TTCTACATTAGAGGCTAAAGCAGCCCTCTTCTTCCCAAGTTGAGTGCCGGGAGAATAGGGAAGCAGGTGCAAATCCTGCGCGGCCCCGCCACTGTAACCGGGAGCCGCCTCTAAGATTAGCCACTGGGTTCTCAGGGACTCGGGAAGGATAGAGGCGGCGAGGAACGGGAGCCAGGAGACCTGCCCCGGTGGAATTTCGGCGTCCTTCGCGGGAAGGGGGTTCGAAAGTGGCGGATTTGTGCCTTTATAACCCCGGTTTTGCGTGAGGCCGGGGTTTTCTATTTGGAGAACATTTTCGTTTTTTGTACACCTTTATTGTAGAACGTGCTTGGGGCAATAAACGATAGCGGTTGCGCCGAGTTGTTTTTGGGAAGGCAAGAAGTCACGTCATTTAAAGAAAGGAGGATGGGAGCTTGAAACGTCACCTTTATGAAACCTTGGCGTGTCTGGCGCTGGCGGCCTTTCTGTACCCACCACCGGCTTACGCGATGCACATCATGGAGGGTTTTTTGCCGCTAAAGTGGTGCGTCTTCTGGTACGCGGTAACTTTTCCCTTCCTGGTGTTGGGTATTGTTTCCATCCGGCGGCGGGTGCAGGGCGACCCGCGCCTGAAGATGCTGCTCGGGCTGGCGGGCGCCTTTACGTTTGTTCTCTCAGCGCTGAAGCTGCCTTCGGTGACGGGGAGTTGCTCGCACCCTACAGGCCTGGGTCTGGGTGCGGTGCTCTTCGGTCCAGCGGTGATGAGCGTGCTCGGAACGATCGTGCTGGTCTTTCAGGCGCTTTTACTGGCCCATGGGGGTCTGAGCACCCTGGGGGCTAATGCCTTCTCGATGGCGGTGGTCGGGCCGTTCGTGGCCTACGGGGTTTACCGGGGGCTTTTGGGGCTGCGGCTTCCGGCGGCGGTGGCGGTCTTTGCCGGTGCGGCGCTGGGTGACTTCTTGACCTACGTTACGACTTCGCTGCAACTGGCGCTGGCTTTTCCGCAGGACGGTAGTATCCTGGCACCCTTGGCGAAGTTTATGGGGATTTTTGCGGTGACCCAGGTACCGCTGGCGGTGAGCGAGGGGCTCTTGACGGTGGTGGTCTTCAACCTGCTGGCGAAATACAGCAGGAGCGAATTGGAAACGCTTAGTGCTCTTCCGCGAGAGGTGAAAGCAAATGCGCGTGGGACTTAAAAATGCAGTTATGCTGCTGCTGGTGGTGGTGCTGGTGGTTTCTCCGCTTTATCTCAAAAGGGGGGCGGAGTTCGGCGGGGCGGACGGCCGGGCGGAGGAAGCAATCAGCGAGGTCAGACCTGGTTATAAACCGTGGTGTGCGCCGCTCTGGGAGCCGCCGAGCGGCGAGATCGAAAGCCTGCTCTTCGCGGTGCAGGCGGCGGCGGGCAGTAGTTTCGTCTTCTACTATCTTGGCTATGTAAAAGGACGGCAGAGACGGGAGTGAGCGGACCGAGCCTTGATTTCTGGGCCTACCACAACCGGCTGCGGGAAGTCCATCCCGGGGTCAAGCTGACTTTCGTCGCCGTGGCGATGGGTGTGATCCTCACCAGCGGGCCCGGCGTCGGGCTGGTGGCTTTCTTTATGGCGGCGGTCCTGACCCTGGGTGCGGGTGTACCGCTCCGCCTTTATCTGCGGCTCCTAATACTGCCGCTCGGGTTTCTCGTGCCGGGCGTGCTGGCAATTATTCTCGATACTGGCGCCGCAGTCTCCTGGGCGGTGAGTGTTGCCGGGATGCGAGTCGGAGTAACGGAGACGGGGCTTGTGCTGGCCCTGAAGCTGGGGCTTCGCTCGCTCGCGGCGGTTAGTTGCCTCTATTTCCTGGCCCTGACTACACCGCTTCCCGCAGTGCTCGGCGTGCTGCGGCGGGTGGGGGTGCCGGCGCTGGCGCTGGAGATTGCGGCGCTTACCTACCGTTATCTGTTTGTGCTTGTCCGGGTCGCCCGGGGGATTTACTTCTCCCAGACGGCGCGCGGGGGTTACGGTTCGGCGCGGGGGGTGCTCCGCTCCCTTGGGCTGCTTACCGGTCAGCTTTTTCTGATCACGCACCAACGGGCGCAGGTGCTTTACACGGCGCTTCTCGCCCGGGGTTACCAGGATATGCTCCTGGTACCGCCGCAAGGTTGCCGTTGGTCCGGGGCGGCAGCGCTGCCCTTCGCGGGATTAGCCGCGCTACTGGTGTTGCTGCGGGTGTTTTGGGGGTGAGGGCGATCTCCAGGCTGGTTTTCGAAACGGTCGGGCTGCGTTATACCTACCCCGACGGCACCCTGGCTCTGGAAGATTTGAGCGTGGGCGTCCCGGCGGGGGGCCGGGTGGCGCTTTTGGGCCCGAACGGGGCGGGGAAAACCACGCTTTGCCTGCTCCTCATTGGAATCCTGCGGCCCACCGCTGGCCGAGTCCGGTTCCAGGGGGAGGATCTGCGTTATAACCGGCAAGGCCTAGCCGGGTTGCGGCGGCGGGTGGGGCTGGTTTTCCAGGATCCGGAGGTGCAGATCTTCGCGCCGACGGTCTGGGAGGAGGTGGCCTTCGGCCCGGCTAACCAGGGGCTGAACCGGGAGGCGGTGGCGGAACGGGTGGAGGCGGCGCTTGCGGCCACCGACCTCCTGGAGCTGCGGGATAAGGCCACTCATTTTTTGAGCTACGGGCAGAAGAAGCGGCTCTGCCTGGCGGGGGTGCTGGCGGCAGCGCCGGAGGTGCTGCTTCTGGACGAGCCCACGGCAGGGCTCGACCCGGAGCAGGCGCGGCGGGTGATGAGCATCCTTGATGAGTTAAGCCGGGCGGGCCGGACGCTGGTGCTGGCGACGCATGACGTGGACCTGGCCTACGCCTGGGCGGAGACGGTCTTTGTGTTGAGCGGCGGGTCTTTGGCAGGTGCCGGTAAACCCGGGGAGGTTTTCTGCAATGGGGCGCTGTTGCGGGCGGCGAGCCTCCGCCCGCCGCTGGTGTTTACACTCTACGAGGCTTTGCGCGGGAGGGGTTTTGTTCCTTCAGATGCGCCGGTGCCCCGGTCGCCGGAAGGACTCTTGGGACTTTTACCCGGAAGTAGTTCGAAATTCGAAGTTAAATAGTTCGAAGTTCAGCGTTCAACGCTTTTATCTTGCTTGGCTTATCAATTCTGGTTTCCGAATTCTGACCCGGATTTCTATCCCGGTGAGGTGGGATATTGAAACGGCTCCGCGAGGGCTACACCACGGGGATGTGTGCGGCGGCGGCAGCTAAGGCGGCGGCGCTGCTCCTTTTCCGGGGCGAAGCGCCGGCGGCGGTGGCCGTGGTCACCCCGGCAGGGCGGGAACTCCGGCTGCCGGTGGCGGAAGCGGTGCGGGGAGAGGAGTGGGCGCGCTGCGGGGTGGTGAAGGATGCGGGGGACGACCCGGACGTAACGGACGGGCTGACAATTTTTGCGGAAGTGCGGCCGGCGCCGGCAGGAATAGTGTTGCGCGGGGGCGAAGGGGTAGGGGTGGTGACGCGGCCGGGGCTGCCCGTGCCGGTGGGGGAGCCGGCGATCAACCCGGTGCCGCGGCGGCTCATTCTCCGGGAGGTGGCGGCGGTGCTGCCGCCGGGCCAGGGGGCCACAGTGACGATCAGCGTGCCGGGCGGGGCGGAAGTGGCGGCGAAAACCTTTAACCCGCGCCTCGGAATTGTAGGGGGCATTTCGATTTTGGGGACGACGGGAATTGTCAAACCGATGTCGGAGGAGGCCTACCGGGAAAGCCTCGGCTGCGCGGTGGACGTGGCGGTGGCCGAAGGGCGGCGGGAACTCGTCTTCGTGCCGGGGCGGACGGGGGAGAAGCTGGCGGTGCAACTGGGTTTCCCGGCGGAAGTGGTCCTGCAGATGGGCAATTTTGTTGGCTACATGCTCGAGCGGGCCGCGGACGCGGGGGCGACGGCGATCCTGCTTTTCGGCCACCTCGGCAAGCTTCTGAAGGTTGCTGGGGGCATTTTTCATACCCACAGCCGGGTAGCCGACGCGCGGGCAGAGATTCTGGCGGCGCTGGCCGCGGCTGAAGGGGCCCCACCACCTTTGATTGCGCGGCTACTGGCAGCCCCTGCGGTGGAGGAGGCGGTGCCGGTGTTGCGCGCGGCGGGACTGGGAAGGGTCTTCGCTGTGGCGGCGGCGCGGGCAAGCGGGCGGGCGCAAGCTTACGTTCAAGGGAAGCTGAAGGTAGGAACGGTGCTTTTAGACCGCGACGGTGCAGTGCTCGGTTGCGACACGGGGGCGCGGGAAATCGCCGCGGCTTTCCGCGTGAATTTGCCGGAGATTAGCGGAGAGTTGCCGCCCGGGATTTACGTAGTCGGCGTGGGGCCGGGGGCGCCTGATTTTCTTACCCCCGTCGCCTGGCGGATCATCCGCGGGGCGAAGGCGCTCGTCGGCGGGGAGCGGGTGCTTGGGGGTATCGAAGGCGGGCCGGATGTGGAGCGCTACTTTATTACCCGCAACTGGCGGGAGCTTATCGCTACCGTTGCGGCCCGGAGCCGGGAGGTGCCCGTGGTGGTGCTCGTTTCGGGCGACCCGGGGCTTTTTAGCTTCCTCGGGACGCTCCAGCGCGTGCACCCCGATCTGCCAGTGACGGTGGTGCCAGGGATCAGCGCGGCGGCGCTGGCCTTTGCCAGGCTCGCTACCAGTTACGAGGATGCGGTTTTCGTCAGCCTGCACGGGCGGGGAGAGAACGCAGCGGCGCTACTGGATGCGGTGCGCGGCGCGCCAAAGGTTCTTGTCTTTACCGGTCCCACATATCCGCCCCAGCGGGTGGGCGCCCTGCTTACCGCCCACGGCTTCGGGGAGCGGCGGGTCCACGTTTTTTCCAACCTCTCGCTTCCGGAAGAGAAAAGCTTTGCGGGTAAGGCCCGGGAGCTTGCGGTTTTGCCGGAGCCTTTTCCCAACGCGGTGGTGGTGGTCCTTGGTTGATTTCCCTTACGTAACGCCCGGCATTCCCGACACGGCCTTTTTACGGGATGAGACGCCGCTTACCCGTGAAGAGGTGCGGGTGGTGGCGCTCGCGAAGCTCCGGCTCCCGCCAGCGGGTGTTTTCTGGGATGTCGGCGCGGGCACGGGTTCGGTAGCGGTTGAAGCGGCGCGGCTGATGCCGCGGGGAAAGGTCTGCGCGGTTGAAGCTAAAGAAGAGCGCGCTGCGCTTATCCGGGCCAACCGGGAACAATTCGGGCTCACCAACCTAACTGTGGTGGTGGGGGAGGCGCCGGCGGCTTTAGGCGTGCTCCCGTGCCCGGACCGGGTGTTTGTGGGGGGCAGCGGCGGGCGGCTGGTGGAAATCTTGGCTTACCTGAGGGATGTCTTACCGGTGGGAGGGCGGCTGGTGGTAAGCGCTGTAACCTTAGAGACTTTGGCGGTCGCGGCCGGGGTGCTCCGGTGGCCCGGCTGGCAGGGGGAAATCACCGGCCTATCGGTGGTGCGGGGTGAAAAGATGGGGGAGAGAACTTTGCTGCGGGGCGGCAACCCGGTTTTTTTAGTGGTGGCGGCCAGGGAAGAAGCTTAAAGGAGGAGTGGGCATGGCCACACTTTACGGGGTGGGCGTGGGGCCCGGCGACCCGGAACTGATTACTTTGAAGGCGCTGCGGGTACTGGAGCGTGTGCCCGTAATTTGCACGCCCCACGCGCAAAAAGGGGAGGAGAGCATCGCCGGGGAGATCGTGCTGGCGGTGCTGGGGCCGGAGAGGCTGCGGGAGAAGGAGTTTTTGCCGCTCCACTTTCCGATGACGCGGAAGCGCGCCGCGCTTGAAGCCGCCTGGGCGGAGGCGGCGAGGCAGGTGGTTGCCCGGCTCGGGGCGCAAAAGGACGTGGCCTTCGTCACCCTGGGCGACCCTACCTTTTACAGCACTTTTCCCTACCTCGAGCGGGCGGTGCGGGCGGTGGAGCCGACGGCGAAGATCGCGGTGATTCCGGGAGTGAATGCCTTCGCGGCGTGCGCGGCGGCTGGCGGCATTGCGGTCCAGGGAGACGAGCGGCTTGCGGTGGTTCCCGCCACCGCCGCGGCGGACTTGGCGCCGGTGCTGGAGTCTTTTGACTGCACCGTTTTCTTGAAGGCGGGGCGCCACCTCGACGCTGTGCGGGCGGCGGTTGAAAGTGCTGGTCTTAGCGAGAAGGCGTATCTTTACGAGCGGTGCGGTTTTCCGGGCGGGCGGCAGGGGCTGCTGGCGGCGTTTTCGGTTGCGGATTATCTGTCGCTCGTGGTGGTGAGAAAATGAAGCCGGTCTACATTATCGGGGCCGGTCCGGGTGACCCGGAGCTGATCACGGTGAAGGGGGCGCGGCTTCTGAAGCAGGCGGACGTGGTCGTTTACGCCGGTTCGCTTATCCCGCCGGCGGTTCTCCGTTACGTTCGTCCTGGGGCCGAGCGCCACAACAGCGCGACGCTCACCCGGCAGGAGATCGCGGGGATCCTGATCGGTGCGGCGCGGGCCGGTAAACTCGCGGTGCGCCTCTCTTCAGGGGATCCAAGCCTTTACGGGGCGATCACGGAGCTGGTGGCGGACCTGGAGGCGGCCGGCGTCCCTTACGAGGTGGTGCCGGGCGTGAGTTCTTTCTTAGCGGCGGCGGCCCGCTTGAAAAAGGAGTTTACCGTGCCTGGGGTGAGCCAGACGCTGATCTTAAGCCGGATGGCCGGCAAAACACCCGTGCCAGAGGCCGAATCTTTGGCAGCACTGGCGCAGCACCGGGCGAGCCTCTGCCTTTTCTTGAGTGTGCAGTTGGTCGAGGAAGTGGCCGCGGCCCTCGCGGCCGGTTACCCGCCGGAGACGCCGGTCGCGGTAGTAGAAAAAGTTACCTGGCCGGAGGAGAAAATCATTCGCTGCCGGCTCGGCGAGCTTGTCGCGGTGGTGCGGGAAGCCGGCATTACCCGGACGGCGCTTGTCCTGGTGGGCGATTTTCTGGAAGCGGCAGGGGAGCCTTCGCGCCTTTACGACCCGAATTTCAGCCACGGTTACCGGAAGAAGAAGCCGGGGGCCGGAGGTTAGGAGCCGGGAGTAGTCAAAAAAAACTGCTCCGGCTTAGGACTTTTGGAGGCGTACCATATGCGGCAAGCTGCACAACAAAGTGATGAAAATGGAAAGAAGAGACCCGAAAGATAGTTACTTAGATACAGAAGGGTAACATAGGCGGAACGCGGTGAGGGGCGAGCCGAACAAGGAAGGCGCAGCCGGACGGGCCGGAGCGTATATGGGAATACGTGAGGACCCGAGCGGCGAGCCTGACGCAGTAATGCGAAGCCCATCGCCGCGCTCTACAGAAGAAAAATGCATTCTTGGAGGAGTAATGCGGGAAGGTTTGGGCGTTGTGGTCCTAAGCGCCCGGGGTTACGCCCTGGCGGAGCAGATAGCGGCAGCCGCAAAGAAGCGGCGGGTGGCGATTTACGCGCCAGTTAAGCTCGGCGCGGGGGAGCCGTACCGTTCTCTAAAGGAGTGTGTGGCGGCGCTTTTCCCGCGGGTGGAGGCGCTTGTTTTCATCGGCGCGGTGGGAGTCGCGGTGCGCCTGGTGGCACCGCACCTCCAGGACAAATTCACCGACCCGCCGGTAGTGGTGGTGGATGAGGCGGGGCGCTTCGCAGTCTCCCTCGTAGGGGGACACCACGGGGGGAACGCGCTGGCGGAGCAGGTGGCTGCGGCGCTCGGTGCCTGCCCGGTCGTCACTACGGCGAGCGACTGCTTAGGGCGCCCGGCGGTAGACCTTTTCGCGGCCAAATTTAACCTCGCGCTTGAACCGCGCACCAACCTATCGCGGGTAGCCCAGGCCCTGCTGGACGGCGAAAGGGTGGCGCTGCTCTGGGACGAGGCGGTGCCGCCGGTCGATTACCACTGGCCGCCGGAGGTGGCGGTCCTGCGCTGGCGGGCCGGTGAGACGTTACCCGCGGGGTTTGCCGCTTGGCTCTTGGTTACGGAGCAGGAGGTGACGCCACTGCCGGGCCCCCATCTCTTCTTACGCCCGCGCCGCTACGTTGTCGGGGTGGGTTGCCGGCGGGGGACGGGGAAAGCCGCGATTCAGCGGGCGATTGCGCTGGCGATGGCGGAAGCGGGCCTGCCGCTTTTGGGGTTGCGGGAACTGGCCACGGTGGAGTTGAAAAAGGACGAGGCGGGTCTGAAGGAGGCGGCGGCGGAACTCGGCGTTCCGGTGCGGTTTTTACCGTTAGCGGCACTAAAAAGGGTGCAGGCGGCTTTAGGGCCGGGCGCGGTAAGCGAAAGTAAGCGGGTGAAAGAAAAGATCGGGGTGGGAAACGTATGCGAGCTGGCAGCGTTAACGGCGGGAGCAGAGAGGCTCGTGGTCCGGAAGACCATCTTTCCCCGGGTAACGGTAGCGGTAGGGGTGGCTCCCTGGCCGTAGTGGGGATCGGCCCGGGGGATCCGGGTTTACTTGCGCCGCGGGCTAAGGGAGCGCTGGCCCGGGCCGAGGTGGTTTTCGGTTACCGCACCTATTTAGGGCTGGTGGGCCACCTGCTTGCGGGCAAGGAGGTTGTCCCGAGCGGGATGCGGGAAGAGGTAGCGCGGGCACGGGCGGCGGTGGCGCGGGCGGTAGACGGCGCGCGGGTGGCGGTTCTCTCGGGTGGCGATCCGGGCGTTTACGGCATGGCGGCGCCGGTCCTGGAGGTGGCCGCGGCGGCAGGGGTGCCAGTGACGGTGGTACCCGGGGTGACGGCGGCCACAGCGGCGGCGGCCCTGTTGGGGGCGCCGCTCGGCCATGATTTTGCCGTGGTGAGTCTGAGTGACCTGCTCACGCCTTGGCCGGTGATTGTCAAGCGGCTGGAGGCTGCGGTGGCGGCTGACTTTGTGCTCGTGCTCTATAACCCCTCCAGCACGAAGAGAAAAGAGCGGTGGCTGGAGGCAGTGGCGATCCTCCGGGCCGGGCGGCCGGCAGCAACGCCGGTGGGGATCGTCTGGGACGCGGGGCGTTCCGGTGAACGGAAGGTGCTCTGCGACCTGGCAACGGTGGCGGCGTATCCGGTAGATATGCGGGCTACGGTGATCGTCGGCAACTCCCATACTTATGTGGCTAACGGCGTGATGATTACCCCGCGGGGGTACAACTGGTGATTCTTCTTCTCGGCGGTACGACCGAGGGGCGCGCGGCGGCCCGGATGCTCACGGCAGCGGGGTGGCCGGTGTTGGTGAGCGTAGCGACACCCTACGGGGCGACGCTGGCGCGCGAGGGTTTTGCGGGGCCGGTGGTAGTGGGCCGGCGGGACGCGGCGGCTCTCGCGGTGCTTATCGGCGAGCAAGGGGTCCGCCTGGTCGTTGACGCCACCCACCCTTTCGCCACGGAAGCGCACCGCAACGCCAGGCAAGCGGCGGCAAAGTGCGGGGTACCCTACCTCCGCTACGCCCGTCCCCAGGCGCCGCTGCCCGCTGACCCGCGGGTTATTGCCTGTGCCGACTTTACCACGGCGGCCCAGGAGGCAGTGGCGCGGGGGCCGGTGCTTTTTCTCACCACCGGCAGCAAGACGTTACCCCTTTTCCTCCCGGTGGCCCGGGCGGCGGGGTGCCGCGTAGTGGCGCGGGTGCTGCCGGAACCGGCGGTCATCGCCGCTTGCCGCGAAGCGGGGCTTTCCCCGCGCGATATCGTGGCGCTGCAAGGGCCGCTACCGGTAGAGCTCAACGCGGCGCTTTTTCACGCTTTCGGGGCCACGGTCGTAGTTACGAAGGAGAGCGGTGCGGTTGGGGGCCAAGACGCCAAGATGGAAGCGGCGCTTAATCTGGGGATCCCCGTAGTGGTGGTCCGGCGGCCGCCGGAGCCGCCGGAGGCCGTTTTTACCGCTGAGGAGCTCTTGAAGCGGGTAACCGAAATTTTGGGGCGGGGGACCAACCGGTGAGCCTCTGCCTTGGCTTAGGAAGGAGGATTCCTTTTTGGAAGGGATAATTGTGCTCGGGCACGGGAGCCGGGCGGCAGTTGACGGGGCAAACGATTTTCTGGAATTAGTGGCGGCGGAAGTTAGAAAGATTTTCTCCACCGCGCAGGTCGAGCCGGCCTGGATGAACCCCAAATCGCAGCGGCAGAACCTCTTTAAGGCGGTGGACAGGCTGGTGGCCGAAGGGGCGAGGCGGATTATTGTGGCACCGGTTTTCCTCACCGATGGGCTGCACATCCGGAAGGATATCCCGGAGAACCTGGCGGCACTCAGGGAGCAGTATCCGGGTGTGGAGTTTCGTTTTGCCCGCAACCTCGGCTTTGATATGCGGATCGTGGCGATCCTGGCAGAGCGGATCGGGGAGGTGCGCGGTGAGGTTTCTCAGTGACCCGCGTGCTATTGAAGCCCGGAGTATGGAACTGGTCGAAGAACTGCTCCGGCCCTGGGAGGGTTCCTTTACCCCGGAGGAGCTTCGGGTGGTAAAAAGGGTGGTGCATACGACCGGCGATCCGGAGTGTGTAGGCGAACTGGTCTTCCGGAACGCCCCGGTGGCGGCCGGTATTGCCGCCCTGCACCGGAGGGCGCTGCTTATCTGCGACGTAAAAATGGTGGCCGCCGGGATTCGCGCCCGGTTGCCAGAAGGAGTCGCGGTCCGGGTAGCAGTCGAGGAGCCAGGCGTGGCGGAAGAAGCCGCCCGGCAGAAGGTCACGCGGGCGCTGGCGGGGGTGCGACGGCTGCGGGAGGTCTTGCCGGGGAGCATCGTGGCGGTAGGCAACGCCCCGACAGCCCTTTTCGGGGTGCTGGAGCTTTACGGGGCGGGGATGCGGCCGGCGCTGGTTATCGGTACGCCCGTGGGTTTCGTCGGCGCGGCGGAGGCCAAGGAGGCGCTGCTGGCCACCGGTTTGCCGGCGATAGTGCTGCGCGGCACCCGCGGCGGCAGCGCCATCGCTGCGGCGGTGGTCAACGCGCTGGCGGCCCTGGCTGTGGAGAAGCGTTGAAGGCGGTTCGCGCCGGCTTTGGTCAAATGCTCTTTATAAAGTGGGCGCGACGCGGATGGCGGTAGGATTTCAAAGGGAGCAGAGATTTTGGTGCGGGCGCTGATGGTTCAGGGAACGGCTTCGGATGTCGGGAAAAGTATTTTGGTAACAGCGCTATGCCGCATCTTCCGTCAGGAGGGCTACCGGGTGGCGCCCTTTAAGGCGCAAAACATGTCGCTGAACGCCTATGTAACTTTCGACGGCGGCGAAATCGGCCGCGCCCAGGGAGTGCAGGCGGAAGCGGCGGGTGCTTCCGCCACCGTCGACATGAACCCGGTTCTGCTGAAACCTAAGGGAGAGAGCGTGGCCCAGGTCGTCATCCACGGGCGGCCGGTCGGGGATTTTTCGGCGCAGGGGTACCGGGAGGAATACCTCGAAGTGGCGTGGGCGGCGGTGGAGGAAAGTTTTGCGCGCCTCAGGAACCGGTACGACGTGATCGTTATCGAGGGAGCGGGCAGTCCGGCGGAGGTTAACCTCCGGGAAAGGGACATCGCCAATATGCGGGTGGCGGTGCTGGCCGGTGCGCCGGTGATTCTCATCGCCGACATTGACCGCGGGGGCGTCTTCGCCCAGCTTGTGGGAACGCTCCAGCTTCTTCCTCCGGAGGAGGCGGTACGCGTTCGGGCGTTCGTGATCAATAAGTTCCGCGGGGATTTAAGCATCCTGGAACCGGGTCTGCGCTTTCTGGAAGAGGAAACGGGACGGCCCGTACTGGGGGTGCTTCCTTACCTACCGGGTCTGGGGGTGGCAGCGGAGGATTCGGTGAGCCTTCAGGCCGGGATTGTGCGTCCGGAGGCGCAGTTGGAAATCGCGGTCGTCCGGCTGCCGCGCATCGCAAATTTTGACGACTTCGACCCCCTGCTGCTCGAACCGGACGTTTCTTTGCGCTTTGTTCACCACCCTTCCCTTTTGGGTACGCCCGATTTGCTCGTTCTTCCCGGGACGAAGAACACCGTTGCCGACCTCCGGTGGCTCTTCGAGAGCGGGTGGGCGGAGGTTATCCGCCGGAGGGCGGCCGGCGGGATGCCCGTTTTAGGCGTCTGCGGGGGGTACCAGATGCTGGGGAAGGAGATCAGCGACCCGGAAGGGCTGGAGGACGAGGCCGGCACCTTTCCCGGACTCGGGCTGCTCGATACGGTTACCGTTTTCCGCCCGGGAAAGGTTACGGTGCGGCGCCGCGGCGTGGTGGCCGGTACCGGGATGCTCGGTGGATTGACAGGCGTACGGGTTGACGGGTACGAGATCCACGCCGGGGAAACCTTTTTGGGAACGAGAGCAGCCGCGGTTTTCTTCTTGGAGCGGAATGGCGGGGAAGTGACGGAGGGAGCCTCTCAAGGAGTGATCTGGGGGACTTATCTCCACGGGCTTTTCGAGTCGGACGGGTTTCGCCGCGGATTTCTAAATCTTTTGCGGCAGCAGCGGGGCCTGCCGCCGGCGGATTTCGGGATCTCCTACGCCCGGCACAAGGAGGCGAGTTTCGACCGGTTGGCTGCGGCGGTACGGGAGCACCTGCGGCTGGGGGAGATTTACCGGTGGCTGAATCTTTAGTCAACCTTGCCTTGCTCGGTTTGCGGGCTTGAGGGAGGCGATGGTATTGCGGCGGGTGGTAGTGGCCGGCGTGGCGAGCGGCGCCGGAAAGACGACGGTGGCCGTGGGGCTGATGGCGGCGCTTGCGGCGCGGGGTCTCAGGGTGCAAGGGTTCAAGGCGGGGCCCGATTATATAGACCCCGGGTTTCACACGGCGGCCACCGGGCGGCCTTCCCGGAACCTGGATACGTGGATGCTCCCGGCAGACGCGGTACGGGAGGTTTTTCTGCGGGGGTGCCGGGGAGCGGATATTGCTGTAATCGAGGGGGTTATGGGCCTTTTTGACGGCCTGGGACCGGAGAGCGGGCTGGGAAGTACGGCGCATCTGGCGAAGCTCTTGCACGCGCCCGTTATCCTGGTTATGGACGTCCGCGGGATGGCGGCTTCTGCGGCTGCAGTGGTCTTAGGCTTTAAAAACCTCGACCCGGCGGTTAACCTTGCCGGCGTGATCCTTACCTTCGCCGGGAGCAAGCGGCACGCGGCGCTGGTACGGGAGGCGGTGGAGGAAAAGACGGGGGTGCCGGTGTTAGGGGCCTTGAAGCGTGACCCGGCGCTTGGCCTGCCGGAAAGGCACCTGGGCCTGGTGCCGGTTTATGAGACGGCGGCGGTGCGGGAGCGCATCGGGCTGATCGCGGCGGCAGTGACCGCTGGGGTGGACCTCGATGCAGTGCTGCGGGTGGCGGAAGCCCCGCCGGTGCCGGTGCCGGCACAAGCCGTTTTTCCCGAAACCCTGCAGCCGCCGCGGGTGCGCGTCGCGGTCGCCCGGGACGCAGCCTTCAGCTTTTATTATCCCGAAAACCTGGAGCTTTTGGAAGCCTTTGGTGCGGAACTCGCCTTTTTCAGCCCCCTCGCGGACCGCAAGCTGCCGCCGGGTACGGCGGGGCTTTACTTGGGCGGCGGGTTTCCGGAGGTTTTCGCGGAGGAGTTGGCGGCCAATGCGTCCCTGCGCCGCGAGGTAGAGGCTGCGGTGGAGGCGGGGATGCCGGTTTTGGCCGAGTGCGGCGGGCTGATCTACCTGTGCGAGGCGATTGAGTGTAACGGTGCCGCATACCCGATGGCCGGGGTGCTGCCGGCGCGGGTGGCGCTGACCGGACAACTGCAACGTCTGGGCTACGTGGAGGCCAGGGCGTTGGCGGAAAGCTGTCTCTGCCGCCGCGGAGAGACGATCCGGGGGCACGTTTTTCATTATTCAAGGCTGGACTGGCGGGGGGTACGGCCCCCTGCTGCCTACCGGCTGCGCTTCGGCTCCGGAGTCGTTCAGGAGGACGGGGCGGTCTGTAAGAATCTTGTGGCCGCTTACGTGCACCTTCACTTTTTGAACCGTCCCGAAACGGCGAAGCGGTTTGTTGATTTCTGCAGCGGCTATGGCTCTAAGTGGCTCCGTTAGGTCCCCCGTGAAGAATGGCGTTTCAGCGCAAAAAGAGGTATATTACTTATGACGGCCCATATCCGTTTTCACGGCGGAGATATCTACCGGGCGGCGCGGGAGTTCGGCGGCAGACCGGAGGAATATTTGGATTTTAGCAGCAATATCAATCCTCTGGGGCCCTCGCCGCGGGCGCTGGCGGCGGTGCAGGCGGCCCTCGGCGGTCTCTGGCGTTATCCGGACCCGGACTGCGTTGCGCTTCGGGAGGCGCTTGCCGTGCGTCTCGGTGTGCCGCTGCAGTGGCTTCTGCCCGGAAACGGGACGGCGGAATTACTGAACCTGCTGGTGCCGGCGCTCAAGATCAGGCGGGCGGTGGTTCCGGTGCCTTCTTTTACCGAGTACGCCCGCAGTATGGCTGCCTGGGGCGGAACGGTACGGGCACCGGCCTTGCTACCGGAGGAAAACTTCCGGCTTGACCCGGCGCGGGTGGCGGCAGTGCTTGCGGGGGCGGATGCGCTTTTTCTTTGCCAGCCCAATAACCCCACCGGGCAGGTGGTTGCGCCGGAGGAACTGGCAGCCCTGGTGGAAAAAACCGCCCGGGCGGGCCTGTTTCTGGTTGTGGACGAGGCGTTCCTGGATTTCTTGCCCGAAAAACAGGACCTGACGGCGGTCCGTTTCCTTTCCCGTCACCGGCACGTGGTGGTGCTTTACTCCTTAACCAAGTTTTTCGGACTTGCCGGTTTGCGACTCGGGGTGCTCGTGGCGGTACCGGAGGTGCTGAATAAGGTCGCGGCGGTAACCCCGCCGTGGAATGTCAATGTGCTGGCCCAGGCGGCGGGTGCGGCGGCGGTTGCGGATGAGGAATATATTGCGGAAACGCGGCGGGTGGTGGCTGCGGAGCGCGAGTATTTGACCGGGGCGCTTGCTCTTCTACCCGGCGTGCGGGTGGTACCGGGCGCAGCCAACTTCTTGCTTCTTGACATCCGGGGCACGGGTTTACGTGCCGGGCTGGTAAGGCACCGGATGGCAAAGAGGCGGGTGCTGGTCCGGGACGCCGGCAGCTTCCCCGGTTTAGAGGAAGGGTTCATCCGGGTGGCGGTGCGCCTCCGCCCGGAGAACGAACGGTTGGTCGAGGCTTTTGAAAGCGTTCTGGTCGAGAACGACGGGTTGGCCGCGGAATAATGTAGTAAGAGGAAGGGGTGGCCGGGAAACCGGTTCGCCGTCTGAAACGGGAGGAAGCTGAATGGGTTGCCGGATTTACCTGGTCCGTCACGGAGAGACACTCTGGAACCACGCCCTGAAGTACCAGGGACACGCAGACATCGCCCTGAGCGAGCGCGGGGTGAGGCAGGCCGAGGCACTGGCCCGGCGTCTCAGCAGCGAACGCTTTGCTGCCTTTTACGCTTCGGACCTCAGCCGGGCGCTGGACACAGCTCGAATCATCGCCCGGCCGCACGGCGGAACGGTGGAAGTAGTGTCAGACTTGAGGGAGATCAATTTCGGCGAATGGGAAGGGTTGACGCGGGACGAAATCAAGAACCGCTTTCCGGAGGTTTCGCGGCAGTGGTGGACCGCTCCTTACACCACGCGCCTCCCCGGGGGCGAAAGCCTGTGTGAAGTGGCCACGCGGGCGGTCAGGGCGCTGCAGCAGATCGCCGCCAATCATGCCGACGAGCAGGTGCTGGTGGTTTCCCACGGGGGGACCATCAGGGCCGCCATCGGCTCTCTTTTACGGATGGACCTGAACCAGTACTGGCGGTTGCGGCAGGATAACGCCGCTCTGAACGTTCTGGAGCTTTTTGAAGAAGGGAAAGCGATTTTAATGCTTTTCAACGATTGCGCGCATTTAAGAGATATTTGACCCGGATGGAAACCTGGGGGACATAGGGCTTTATTGAGATGGAGACGCATTTTTACGAAGCCGGTGGTTTGATTGTCGCCTATTTTGTCGGGGCGGCATTTGCGGCCTGGCTGGTAAGCCGTCTCTTTTACTTTGTTTTTTCCCGCCTTACCTGGTCGCTCCGCAGTGAGGTAGGCCGGGGCCTGGTGTTAACCTCCAGCCGGCCCCTGGGGTTAGTGGTCTTCGTTTTCCTGGTTTATTTGGGAATGCAGTACCTGGAAACCTGGCCGGAGTACAGGGGGTTGGCGCTCTTCACTTATGTGGATCACGCCATTTTTCTTCTCGCGGTGTTTTTCTTCACGGTTTGGGCAGACCGGGTTTTTCAGGTGCTGCTTGACCGGTACCTGCGGGGTGTGGCCAGCCGGACGCAAACACACATTGATACCCGTTTTCTACCGGTGATTCGTTATGCAGGCCGGATTGCTTTTTACTTCGTAGCTCTGACCATTGCGCTGGGGCATTTCCGGGTTAACCTTACGGGGTTTCTGGCTACGGCGGGGATAGCTTCGCTGGCCATTGCCTTTGCCACGCAGGAGACACTCAGTAATATGGTGGCCGGATTTATCCTGATGCTGGACCGGCCTTTTGGGGTGGGGGACCGGATCGAAGTCCTGGGCACAACCCTGGTTGGCGAGGTGCTGGAAATCGGTACCCGCAGCACAAAGCTGTTGACACTTGATAACACCCTGGCGGTGCTGGCGAATAAGGATCTGGTTGCGAGCCGGATCATTAACCATTCGCGTCCGGATGCGGCAGCGCGGCTCCGGGTAGCCGTTGGGGTTCCTTACACCCTGGAGATTGAAACCGTAAAGGAACTGGTTTTGGTGACGCTCAAAGAGCATCCAGCGGTTCTCCCCACGCCGCCGGCCGTTTATTTGACCGAGTTTACGGAAACCCAGGTGCGCGTCACGGGAGTTTGTAGTATCGCTGATTTCCGGGACGCGCTGAAGGTGAGAGACGAGTTGAATACGGCAATTATGAAAAAATTACAAGCCGCCGGCATTTTCCCCAGGCAGGTACCATCTTGAGAACTTTGGTTTTTCACGGGTAAAATTTAGGCTTTTACGGGTAAACTAAAAGCGGCGGCAGCTTCGCCAGGTTAAAAAAAGCCGCGGGGTTACCGCGGCTGGGCCAGGTTTTGCTCGGCGAAGCGGATCATGCGGCGGACCATATTCCCCCCGATCTTGCCGCCGATCCGGCCGCCGACGGCGCCGCAGAGGCGGGCCGGGACGTCGCCCCAGTAGCCTTCGCGGACGAAGCGGTCGAGGCCGAGCTCCCCGGCGACCTCATACTTCATCCGGCGGAGCACCTCCCGGTAGTTCTCGGGGGTGATTGCCGGAAAGCCGTAGGTGGGGTAGCCGAGTTCGTTGGCCACCTCGATTTTAAATAAATCTAATGCGGAGGCGGCTTGCGGGACCAGGATGCGGTTTTGGTTCGGCAAAGCGCACTCACCTCCGCTTTTATTTTCCCCGCCACCTTGGAATGGAAATACAGGCCAAATTTTAAGTCTTCAAAGACCTTTTTCCAGGTAAATCTTGTCAAAATTAAACTAACCCCAAACGCGAAGCGGTCGGTTGGACATATAAGGGCCATTCTTTTCCCTGAGGTACTACCCGTAATTAAGGAAAATGCCTCTACCGCAGGCCGAAAAGCACGCTGGCGATGAAGAGGAGGTAAAAGCCGCCGCCGGTGAGGAGGAGGAGCCGTGCGGGCAGGTGCGCTTTGGCGCGCACGAAAACGTACAGAACGGCGGCGGAGGTAAAGGCCAAGCCGGCGCTCAAGAAAGCCGCGTCGGTGAGATGCCACGCGGTGGCGGTCATCCCGAAGGCGGGGATCAGGGACCCCTGAAAGACCATGGCCCCGGTAATATTTCCTAAAGCCAGGGTATCTTTTCCGTTCCGGACCCAGATGATGCTGTTTAGCTTTTCCGGCAGCTCGGTAGCCACCGGGGCGATCAGGAGGGAAAAAATAAACGCGGGTACGCCGAGACTTAAGGCTATGCCGGTAACTCCGTCCACGAACATCTTCGCGCCGGCCACAATCGCCGCCAAGGAAAGGAGAACTTGCCCGGCAATAGGCCAGATGGGAGGCTCTTTATGGTTGCGGGCCAGAAAAAGCGGTTCCAGCTCTTCTTCTTCCGCGAGGCGTTTTCCGTTGGTGAAGGTCCGGTAGACAAAGTAGACGTAGAGGAGCGCCAGGTAGGCTGCGGCCACGTCCCTTCCGAGAGGTGGGAGGTAAGCTGCGCCCACGGCTACCGGGTACAGAACGAGAAAGAAGAAAAGGTCGCGCCGGACCGCCCCACTTACCAGCAGGTGGTACCGGTCAGCGCGTTCGCGGCAAGTGATGGCTGCCACACCCGTAATCGCCAGGGCCAGCGTGCCGAGCATGAAAGGGGCACCCAGAATGGCCCCGATACCTACCTCATGCCCGACGGCGCCTCCATCCAGGAAAACGGCAACGATGGGGATGATGCTTTCGGGCAGGGCGGTGCCTACCGCTGCCAGCACGCTTCCCACGGCGCCCCTGGTAAGGTTGAGTTTGCGCCCCAGCCACTCGACCCCGTTGGTGAAGAGCTTGGCCCCCAAGAAGATGACGGCGAAACTGACGAGCAGTTCGGTGACCGGTGTACCCACTTCTTTTACCCTCCAGCGGGGTAGCTACCAGGTAAAATACGCTTTCGGATGAAGTATTTCCTTCTGCTGAGCTGCTGTAAATGCTCAAGGCGCCGGCAAAAATGGCGAAAATAGTGGCGGTATAATTGCAGCGGAAGAAGTTTTTGGCCGCCTCATCCCCGGTTCTTCGTCGGGCGGGGCCTGCGGCGGCCAAGATTAGTTACTTCACCGTCACCACGTAGGGCGGGATGGCCCAGTAAAGGAGCGGTTTCGTGCCCAGCGCTAGGTAGAGCCGGTACTTCCCGGGCGGCATCTCCGGGTCGATTTCCAACGTCTGGTCGAAATGGCCCATCTGGTTCTTTTGTCCGCCGGGGCCGTACCAATAGGTGGAAAAGGCCGTTTCGTAGCTGTAAGGGTATTTTGCCGTCCCGGGCTCTGGAAGGAAGGCTACGTTCACCTCCTCCACAGAGGCGAGCGCCTTGGGCAAATGGAGATCAAACGCGAGCTTATACCCCTTACCGCGCTCCACCACCGCGGGCACCTGGCTGACCACGTTCTGGAAGGGATTGCGGTTACCTGCCAAATAATCGGCCAGCTCTTGCGGGAGAGGCA
>JASEJH010000002.1:0-631 GCA_030016455.1 Thermoanaerobacteraceae bacterium | reverse complement strand
CCGCGGGCGAGCCGCCAGTTGCCGTTGCGCTTAATCAAATAGAAGGCGAACCGCCAGTCGCCCTCTTGCCCGATGCCCCAGCGGTATGCCTCTTTGCCGGGGGCGATATGCGCCCGCGCGAGGCAGCAAACCTCGTCGCCCCGGGCGCTAACCGTGAAGGTGGGCCCCGCACTGATGTTGCTCAGCCGCACCACGTCTGGCGGGACCTTCGCGCTGAAGGTGGCTTCTAAAAGCCCCACACCGGGCCAGACCACCGCCCTGGGGTGTTCCAGGTAGCCTGCCGCCCTTCTGTAATCGCTGCGCCCGATGGTGTTAAGGTAAGCGGTCACCACCTGTTCGGGGCTGTTCGCTGCGGGTTTGGGTGCGCCGCCGCCCGGTGTTCCTCCCGGGCTGCTACGCCCGCAGCCGGCCGCCAGAGTAAATATCGCTATGGCAATAGCTGCTGCCAAAAAACGGAAATAACTCACAGCGTTTCCTCCCTTCAGAAACGATCAATCATTGGTAACACTGGCGGTTGTTTTCGCCTGTTTCGCTCCCGCTCACACGCTCACCGCGCGGACCAAACTTAGCGCTCCTTCTCGCGCTACGGCGGGCACCGGGCAAACCCAGCACTCAGAGGCTGAGTGCTGGG
>JASEJH010000029.1:5430-10274 GCA_030016455.1 Thermoanaerobacteraceae bacterium | reverse complement strand
GTACGCTCGGCCTCGGGCGGAAAGAAACACCCGGGCAGTTCGCCGTGTTCCCGGTGGTAAGCCACGCACTCGCAGCACAGCCCCTTTTTGTCGCAATGGGCGTAAGTACAAGTGCAACTCTTCAGGTTCTTATCTTTCCGGCACTCCACAAATCCCACCTCCCAACTCGGTCGTCGGTCGTCAGCCGTCGGATGCCGGACTCCTGATGAATCATATCAGATCCGGATCTCAGTTGTCCGAATTCGCGATGCTCTCCTTCAAGAGCCGGTTGACAAGTTGCGGGTTCGCCTTCCCCCTGGTTTCCTTCATCACCTGGCCCACCAGAAAACCGAGCGCCTTGTCCTTGCCCTGTTTGAAATCCGCAACCACTTTGGGGTTGGCCGCAATAACCTTTTCAACAACTGCCTTAAGCGCCGCCGCGTCGGTAATCTGTACCAGGCCTTGCTCCTCCACCACCGCCTGCGGGTCCTTGCCGGTATTGAACATTTCCTCAAAAACCGTTTTGGCGATCTTACCGCTGATCGTCCCGTCGTCAATAAGTTTGAGCAGGGTGGCCAGTTGCTCCGGCTTTACGGGCGAAGCAGTGATCTCCGTGTTGGTGGCGTTCAAAAGCCGGGCCAGCTCCCCCATCACCCAGTTGCTGACGGTCTTCGGCCGGGGATAAAGCCTCACGCACGACTCAAAGTAATCGCCTATCTCCCGGGTAGTAGTGAGCACCCCGGCATCGTAAGCCGGCAAACCATACTCCTTCATGTAACGCTCCCGCCGCGCGTCCGGCAGCTCCGGAAGGGTCCGGCGAATCTCCTCTACCCACTCCCGGCTGATCACCAGCGGCGGGAGGTCCGGCTCCGGAAAGTACCGGTAATCGTGCGCCTCTTCCTTGCTCCGGAGCGACAGGGTTACTCCCTTCCCCTCGTCCCAGGTGCGCGTCTCCTGAACAATCCGCCCGCCTTCCTCCAGGACCGAAATCTGCCGCTCGATCTCGTAGGCGAGGGCTCTCGCGAGCGCCCGGAAGGAGTTCACGTTCTTAATCTCCGTTTTAACGCCGAACCCCTGGCTTCCGGCCGGACGCACCGAAACGTTGGCGTCCACCCGGAGGGAACCTTCTTCCATCTTGCAGTCCGAAATCCCGGTGAACTGGATGATGCTCCGGAGCTTTTCGGCGTAAGCCCGCGCCTCTTCGGGCGAGCGCATGTCCGGCTCCGAAACGATCTCCAAAAGCGGCACCCCGGTCCGGTTGTAATCCACCAGCGAGTACGGCGTGGTGGTCACCGTCCCCTGGTGCACTAACTTGCCGGCGTCCTCTTCCATGTGGACCCGGGTAATCCCGATCCGCTTCCGCCCGTTCCCGGTATCAATCTCGAGGTACCCGTGCTGCGCCAGGGGCAGGTCGTACTGCGAAATCTGGTAGTTCTTCGGCAGGTCCGGGTAGTAGTAGTTCTTCCGGTCAAACTTCGAGAACCGTGCCACCTCGCAATTGAGCGCCAGGGCCGCACGGATCCCGTACTCCACCACCCTTTTATTTAAAACCGGTAAAACACCGGGCAGACCCAAACAAACCGGGCAGATATTGGCATTAGGCTCGGCACCGAAATGGGCGCTCGAAGAGCAGAAAATCTTGCTGGCGGTTTTCAGCTCCACGTGAATTTCCAAGCCGATCACTGCTTCGTAACCCTTCATCGTCTCCCTGCCTTCCTCACAATGCGGGCCGCTTCGCCGCCAGACCGGCCTCCTGCTCCAGGGCGTAAGCCGCCCGGAAAAGCTGCCCTTCGGCAAAGGGCGGCCCGATGAACTGGACGCCCACCGGCAGGTGCCCGGCAAACCCGCCCGGCACCGATATCGCCGGTACGCCTGCCAGGTTGACCGCAAGCGTAAAGATATCGGAGAGGTACATCGCCAGCGGGTCGGCGACCTTTTCTCCGATCTTGAATGCCGGCGTCGGCGCCGTCGGCGAAAGAATCAGGTCGAACCGCTTGAAAGCCTCATCGAAATCACGCCGGATGAGCGTGCGCACCTTGAGGGCTTTAAGATAGTAGGCGTCGTAATAACCCGCCGAAAGGGCGTAGGTGCCGAGCATAATCCGCCGTTTCACCTCGGCCCCGAAACCCTGGCTGCGGGTCCTCTTGTACATGGTGACGACGTCCTCCGCCGGCACCCGCAGGCCGTACCGTACCCCGTCGTAGCGCGCGAGATTTGAAGACGCCTCCGCCGGCGCAATGAGGTAATACGCCGGCAGCGAGTACCTGACGTGGGGAAGCGACGTCTCCTCGACTTCCGCACCCATTCCCTCCAGAAGCTCCACCACGCGGTTCAGGACCGCCCGCACCTCCGGGGCGATCCCCTCCCCCACGTACTCCCGCGGGATGCCGATCCGGAAACCCCTGACATCCGGCACCAGAAATTCCGTGTAGTCCGGAACCTCCTGCGGGGCCGAAGTGGAGTCCCGCGGGTCGTGGCCGGCAATGGCGTTGAGCAGCAAGGCGCAGTCGCGAACGTCCCGGGTAATGGGTCCGATCTGGTCGAGCGAAGAAGCAAACGCCACCAGCCCGTACCGGGAAACCAAGCCGTAAGTCGGTTTGAGCCCCACTACCCCGCAGAAGGAAGCGGGCTGCCGGATCGAACCGCCCGTATCCGAACCCAGGGCCAGCACCGCCTCACCCGCGGCAACCGCCGCTGCCGAACCCCCGCTTGAGCCGCCCGGAACCCGCTCCAGGTCCCAGGGGTTGGCGGTGGGGTAAAAACCCGAGTTTTCGGTGGAAGAACCCATCGCAAACTCGTCCATATTGGTCTTACCGGTGAAAACCACGCGCTGCTCCTTGAGCCGCTCGATCACCGTCGCATCGTAAGGAGGAATAAACCCCTTCAATATCTTTGACGCGCAGGTGGTTTCCACGCCGCGGAGGCAGATGTTGTCTTTGACCGCCAGGGGTATCCCCGCCAGGGGAAGCAGTTCCTCACCTGAGGCCAGTGCCGCGTCCACGGCCCGCGCCTGGTTCAGCGCCTCCTCTTTCAACGTTAAAAGGTAGGCCTTCACCCGGCTTTCGACGGCGTCAATGCGGGAATAAACCGCACCTGCCAGTTCCACCGCCGAAACCTTCTTTTCCCGCAAAAGCCGGCCGAGTTCATGGGCCGGCAGAAAGCAGAGGTCCAAACCGGTCCCTCCTTAAAAGCAGATGTCGGTCGTGACGTCGGCTGTCGGAAGTCGCAGGAAAAGTGCCTTTGACCTTTCCCCTCGTTCCAAAAAGCGCCGTCTAGTCGAGTCACACTCCGCAATTCGGCCGAATTCGAAAAAGGGAACCCGTCCGCCAGACTTGACCCAGCACCGACCGCATTTACCAGGGGCCGTTTCTTCCAGGAAAACGTTCCCGAGGCCTTCGCCGGCCGTGGTAAACACTAAACCAGGCGCGGGACGCGGAAGTGCTTACCCTCCCTGTCGGGAGCATGTTTCAGGACCGTTTCTGGATCGAGATGCGCTTTTACCTCGTCCGCCCGGAAAATATTCTGGAGAGGCAAAACGTGTGCCAGCGGCGGCACGTCTTCCGTGTCGAGCTCGTTTAAAACAGAGGCGTATTCCAGGATTTTGCCCAGTTGTTCGGTGTAAACCTGTTTTTCTTCCTCGCTGAGTTCCAAGCGTGCCAGGAGCGCCACGTGCTCCACATCTTCCCGGGTGATCATCCACACCGCCTCCTTGAAAACCACAGCAAATTATATCAAATTTACTAGAACTTTAACAATACCTTCTTCTGCTACCTTTTATGGCCGCCGGCCTCGTCCGCCACCCAGGGTTTCAACCGGAATACAGGCCGGCCCCGGCACTTGAGCCGGAAATTTTAAGGCCCGGGCCCGGACTGTTTCTTCTCCCGCACGATGAAATCGTGCACCATCTTTAAGGCCGCATTCACCGCCCCCTGCCGGACCGCAAAGCGCCTGCCGGGGAAGTGGAACTCCCTCACTTCCGTTCCTCCGGGCGTGGCCACCGCGATATAGACGAGGCCTACCGGTTTCTGGGGCGTCCCCCCGCCCGGACCGGCGATCCCGGTGATCCCCACGCCAATGGCGGCGCCCAGCAACCTTTTAATCCCTTCCGCCATCGCCACCGCCACTGCGCGGCTCACGGCCCCACGTTCCCGCAGCACCGCTGCCGACACTCCTAAGACCTTTTCCTTGACTGCGTTTGCGTAGGCGACTACGCCGCCTGCAAAATACTCGGAGCTTCCGGGGACTTCCGTCAGCCGCGCCGCCACCAGCCCGGCGGTACAAGACTCCGCGGTGGCGATGTCGTAGCCCCGCGCCGCGAGAAGCGCCCCCACCTTTGCTTCGATTTCTTCGTCGTCGCAGGCAAAGATGTACTCGCCGAGGCGGGCCTCGATTTTGGCCACCATTTCCTCCACCAACTGCTCTGCTTCACTGTCATCCCGCCCCTGGGCCGTAACCCGGATGTGGACCTCCCCCGGCTTGACGATGTAACCGATCCGCGGGTTTTCCTGGCTGTCCAGGTCCTGGAGCCGCTCCTGCGCGGCGTACTCGGCAATCCCCGTCAGCTTGAGGACCCGGAATTTCAAAACGCCTTCCCGGCCGACCTTCTTGCTCAAAAAAGGAACGACGTGTTTTTCGAACATCGGTACCAGTTCCCGCGGCGGTCCCGGCAAAACCACCACCGTCTTGCCTTCCTTCTCAATGATACAGCCGGGCGCCGTCCCCGCAGGGTTGGGTAAAATCGCGGCGCCCGCGGGGAAATAAGCCTGCCGGATGATGTTCTCCGGCACCGCCCGACCGATCTTCGTAAAGTACTCTTCGATCCAGGAAAGCACGGTGGTGTTGAGGACGAGCGGCAACTCCAAGGT
>JASEJH010000029.1:0-5420 GCA_030016455.1 Thermoanaerobacteraceae bacterium | reverse complement strand
AGGTGGCCGCCACCGCACTCATGGTGAGGTCATCCGTCGTGGGGCCCAGCCCGCCGGTAGTGATAACCAGGTCCGCCCGCTGGAGTGCTTCGCGGATGGCCTGAACAAGCTCTTCCGAGTCGTCGCCAACCGTGGTATGCCGGAAAACCTTGATCCCCAGGTCCGAAAGCTTCTGGCCGAGATATTGGGCGTGGGTATTGAGGATCTGCCCCAAAAGTAGTTCCGTCCCGGTAAAGACGATTTCCGCCCGCATTCAAAATCACCCTGCGAATTAGTAATTTATTTCACTTGGTTTTATTCGCGGGAGCAGAGTAAATCCCTTCCGGGGCGACGGCGAAAATTTCCCCGGCAAACGGAAGCCAAAACACCCGACTCCAGGCGGCTTGAAGTTAAGCCAGCGTTCGGCAACCGGCTTCCAGCACCGACCGGAAGACTTCCCCGGACAAGCGTTCCTCAAGCAGCAACTGCTGTGCAATCTGGATAACCAAGTCCTTCCTGGGTTGAAGATAGGCCTTGACCCGCTCCTCTTCCCGCTTGAGCAACCGGGAGAGCGCCTGGTGCCAGACATCGTCGGGAAGGTCGTCGAGCGCAACCACTCCAAGTTCGGACATTCCGGCCCGCACCATCGTCTCCGCAACACCAACCGCCTGTTCGAAATCATTCGTTGCTCCGGTACTGCGGCTTCCGAGAACAATTTCCTCCGCCACCGCCCCGGCCAGCAAAACGGAAAGCCGATCCGAAAGCTGTTCTTCGGTATACAGGTAGTTATCATCTTCACTTTTCTGCCGCAAATAGCCCAGCGTACTCCCCCGCGGTGTGATCGTAAGGGCGGTGACCGAACCCGGCTGGGTCAGTTCGCTCAGCAGAGCATGCCCCGTTTCGTGCACCGCTATACGCCACAATTCCTCCCGGGCGGGCCGCCTGTCGAGCCTATCCCCCAGCAGCACTTTCTCCGCGGCCTCCACAAAATGGCGGTGGTGGATCTCCTGCGTTCCTTCACGCATCGCCAGAATCGCCGCCTCGTTCGCCAGGCTTTCCAGGTGGGCCCCGGAAAAACCGAAGGTTTCCCGCGCGACCGCCGCCAGGTCTACGTCCGCCGCCAACGGCTTGTTCCGCGTGTGCAACCGCAGGATCTCCAGCCGCCCTTCGCGGTCCGGCAGCTCCACGCGCACCTGACGGTCGAACCGGCCGGGGCGCAAGAGAGCGGGGTCCAGGAGATCCGCCCGGTTCGTCGCTGCCACCACCAACAGGTGCACCGCGTCGTCCGCCTTAATCCCATCCATCTCCACCAGCAGCTGGTTGAGGGTCTGGTCGTACTCGAGATGGCTGGTGACCCTGCCCCGGCGCGACCCCAGGACGTCAATCTCGTCGATAAAGATGATCGCGTTGCTTTTTCCGGTCTGCCGGGCCTTTTCCCGCGCCGTCCGAAAAAGCTGCCGCACCCGCTGTGCCCCCACGCCGGCATACATCTCCACGAACTCGGACCCGCTTGCCGCCACAAAGACGGCGTCGGTATAGCTGGCTGCGGCCCGCGCGAGCAAGGTCTTGCCGGTTCCCGGAGGCCCGGTTAAAAGCAGGCCCTTCAAGGGCCGGATACCCAGACGCTTCGCGTAGTGGTGGTGCTTGATAAAATCGAGCGCCTCGCGCAACTCCTTGATCGCCGTCGCCTGCCCGCCCACATCGGCGAACGAGATCCGGTGCTCCTCATTGCCGTCGTTGACGATAAAGTTTTTTACGACCCCTTTAACCCGTACAAAGTAATAGAAAGCGGCCGCGGCCGCGCCCAAGAGCACGAGCGGACCAATGTTGTAACCGCTGACCAGCAGAAAGATCACGAGGGCAGTGCCAAATCCCAAACCGAGCTCCTTATGCACTGGGATTCACACCTCCTGGGGCTGCCTGGGGCGGGTTGCGGGGAATGACCGCGGCCAGGAACCTGTCGCCCCTGGTTAAGGTCAGGTAAAGATTCTCGCCGTCCAGGTAAAGCCGCGCCTGGGCCCCCGCCGCCCGGGCGTGCGCGTTAACCTCTTGTTCCATTTCTTCGAACGAACCCTGAACAAACGCCTGGTAAATGGCGAACTGGCTCCGGTAAAACACCTCTTCAAGAGCGGCGTCACGGTTGTCCGTCAACTCAAGTGTGAACGGACGGCTCCCCAGCGCTTCACCTATGGCCTGCCTCAATTCCTTGTAGGTGAGTTGCAGATTTCCGGGGTTGCGCAAACGCACGGTAACCACAAGCTGATCGCTCCGCTCTTCCAGCTTGAAATCCGCTACCTGGGGCTGCGCTGCAAGTGCCTGCTGGAGCGACTGCTGGTAGCCGTACTTGTTGTAAAGCCACTGCCCGCCGAAAAGGCAAACGAGGCCGATCGCCAGGGCAACGAGCACCGCTTTGAGCTGCAAGCCTTGCCAGACCACCCGTAATCACTCCCCAAAATGACCAATTATCGCCAACACCGGTAGCGCGAATACATCGCCGCGAACGATTCCCAAGAAAGGAAGCCGACGACCGACGTCTGACGACCGACGACCACTCGGTCTGAAGAGGAAAGCGCCGTAGGCGATTTCCTGCGAAACCGACGACCGACGTCTGACGACCGACGACCAAATGTAACTGCACCCGTAGATTATAGCACAGGGTGCAGGTTCTTTTCCTTATGGAACTTCTGGAATCCCGCTGATTTCGCCCTCGCACAGCCGCCGCAAAGACTTCCCGGATAACGGGAAGGGCGAGGTGAGAAGTTGGAAGTTGAAGGGAGTCTGAGCTCGTTTTTAGCGAAGCTCAGGGTCCACACATTCGCCCACCAGGTCGTAGGTTCTGGCCCGGGTGATCCGAACGCGCACAAACTCGCCCGCCGCCACCGGCCGGGATGCGGTAAAGTAAACGCTGCCGTCGACCTCCGGCGCATCGGCCTCGCTGCGCCCGTAAAAAAAGCGCCCGCGCGCGCCCTCTGTCAGGACCAGCACCTCGCGGCCGACCAGGCGGCGGTTGCGCGTCAGCGAGACCTCCCGCGCCGCCGCCCGCAGGCGCCTGAGCCGTTCCTGCTTCACCCGCCACGATACCTGTTCCGGGAGTGCAGCTGCCGGCGTTCCTTCCTCGCGCGAGTAAGCGAAAACCCCGGTCCGGTCAAACGCCAGCTCCCGCACCGCCGCTTCGAGGGCGGTGAAATCGGCCTCCGTTTCGCCCGGAAAGCCAACGATAAACGTCGTCCGGAGCGTGACCCCCGGAACCGCCTCCCGTACCCGCCTGATAAGTCCCGCCACGTCAATGACCGGGCGGTTCATCTTTTTCAGGAGGCGGGACCGAACGTGCTGCAGCGGGAGGTCGAGGTACCGGCAGACTTTTTCCTCTTCCGCCAGGGTAGTCAGAAGCTCGTCCGAAATGCCCGTGGGATAAGCGTAAAGCAGCCGGACCCAGCGGACGCCGTCAAGCCGCGCCAGTTCCCGCAACAGTCCGGGCAACTCCGCCCGCCCGTAAAGATCCAGGCCCCACCTGGTGGTGTCCTGGGCCACCAGGATCAGTTCCCTTACACCGCGGGCTGACAGAAGCGCCGCCTCCGTCAGAATGTCCTCCCGCCGGCGGCTCCGGTACCGGCCTCTCAGGGCCGGGATGATGCAGAAACTGCAGCGGTTGCTGCACCCCTCGGCAAGTTTCAGGTAGGCCGTGTATGGCGGTGTGGTCAAGAACCGGGGTTGCTCCGGACCGGAAACATAACCGGGGTCTCCCAGCGCCACCGGTTTCTCCCCCCTCAGGGCTCCCGCCACCACCGCCGCTATTTCATCAATCTTCCCCGTCCCCAGGAGGCCGTCAATCTCGGGCATTTCCCGTAGCAAAGCCGTGCCGTGCCGCTCAACCAGGCAACCTGCAACGACGAACGCCCGCAAGCGCCCCTGCTCCTTGTACCGGGCCGCTTCCAGGACGGTGTTCACCGACTCGCGCTGCGCTGCCGTGATGAAGGCGCAGGTGTTGACCACCAGCACGTCCGCCGCTGCGAGGTCGGCCGTAATGCCGTAACCGGCCGCACCCAAGAGACCGAGCATCACTTCGGTGTCAACCCGGTTTTTCGCGCAACCCAGGCTGATCGCACCCACGTAAAGCAAATCGGAGAACCCCTTTGATGCAAGATTTTTAGAAATCCAGAATCCATAATATTGCACGAGAAAATAAAAATAAAGCAGGAATTCGCCCCGCGAATTCCCACGCAATCTTCTAACCTCCGACTTCTTGCCTCTTGCCTCTAAATTTAACCCTGGCCCGCAGAAAACTCCCTGGTCACAACCTCACCGACGCCGCCCAACTTTCCGAGGTCCTGCCCGTTGCAGGAAACCATTACCGCACCGGCGTTGCCGAGCCGCAGCTCGATTTTTTCCTCCGCCTTAAAACTGCGGACCGCCCCCTTCTCCAGCATTCCCTCAAAGGTGGTCTTGCCGTCGGCCACCAGCCGCACCCAGCACCGCCCGCCGACTGCCTCCAGGGTCACCGTAAGTCCCTGCGCCGGAAACGCCTCTCCCCCCGCCGGCTCGCCGGGTTGCGTCACCTGCGGCTGTTGCACCGGCGGCTGCGGATTTCCCGGGGCCCCAGAAGCAGGGTTTTCCGCCTGCGGCTGCCCTGCCGGAGGCCGCCCTTCGTCTTGTTGTACCACCGCCGGCCTGCGCTCCGCCGAGACGCTGAAAACCACCCTGTAAATGCTGTTAAAGGCGAGCAGCAAGCCGATCACCGCTGCCACCAGCAGCAGATTGGCGTAGCGCCCCCAGTTGATAGACGGGCGCACCTTCTCGATCCGGCGCAATTTGACCGGCGGTTCCGGTTCGGCCCACACGGCGTCGAATTCCTGCGCGAGGGCGGCGTCGTCCAGCCCGAGAAAACGGGCGTACGAACGGAGGAAGGCCTTCGCATAAACACGCCCCGGCAGGACGTTGAACTCCTCGTTCTCCAGCGCCTCTAAAAACCGTACCCGGATCTTGGTGGCTTCTTCCGCCGTCTCCAAGCTGATGCCCTTGCTCTTCCTCGCGGTGGAAAGCTGCTCGCCGATGCCCATCCGTTCACCCCCCAAAAAAAATGGTTGGTGGGCAAAATAAACCAAAAAGAAACTTGAACCTAAGTTTATCATATTATGATCGAACATATTAAGTCAATGTTAGACATAAATTGGCTATTTTCGACGGTCAAAGGTGGCGTGATACTGCTCGAGGGTCATCAGGAGCGCCCGCGGCTTGCTGCCTTCGAAGGGGCCCACGATCCCCCGCCGCTCCATGATGTCAATCAGCCGGGCCGCACGCGCGTAACCGATTTTCAACCGCCGCTGGAGGAGGGAGATGGAAGCGTGTCCCGCGCGAAGCAGCACTTCCACCGCCTGGGGCAGCAGTTCGTCATCCTCTTCCGGCATTTCCTCGTAGGATGCAATTTCCAGCGGGACTTCCTC
>JASEJH010000299.1 GCA_030016455.1 Thermoanaerobacteraceae bacterium | reverse complement strand
GGTTCAAGAGCAGCAGCGATGTAAAAAATCCTGTTTCCCTTCCCCAAAGGTAAAGTGGGTTGCCGGTGCAGGGATTTTCCTGCTATACCTGCCGCAAAAATCGTTCCCGGTTTTGTTTCCCTGGAGGGAGACCCGCGGACAAAGTAGAAATAACTAATCTAAACCTTATAAAACGGAGATAATGCGTACGGTGCAGGCGGAGGAGATCGCAGCGGCGGTGGCCCGGCTCTGCCGGGAGGCGAATGTGGCGCTTGGCGCTGATGTGCTCAATGCGCTGAAAGAGGCCTTAAAACACGAGGAATCGCCGGAGGGAAAGGACGTACTGGAAAAACTGCTGGCCAACGCGGCGCTGGCTCGGGAAGAAAATATCCCGCTGTGCCAGGATACGGGGGTGGCGGTGGTTTTTCTGGAGGTTGGCCAGGAAGTCTGCATCGCCGGTAGCGGTAATCGTAAGTAGGCATCCTTTCCCCCCTTTAATGAGATTGGTAAGCCAGCAGATAATAGGTGATGCCAGCCTGCTTTTGGGATCTGATCTTTCCGGTAGCGAGAAGTTCTTGAACCCGCTTTGCCGCCTCGGTGGGGTGAATCCCCAGCCCGGCAGCGATCTCCTCTAAAGTGACGGGGCGCCGTGCAAGCACATTCAGGAGCTCGTGCTCCTGGAGCCAGGCTTTTTCGCTAACGGCGGCCTTGCGGTGCGGCGCAATTACTGCCGCGTTTTTACCGAGGCCAGCGGCGAGCCGGCGTAATTCGCTTTCCGGCACGGCGAAGGCAAACTCCTCTGCGGGCGGGCGGGTTGCGGTGTTAGCCTGGATTTTGTCGGGTTTTATCATCTCTATCCACCCGGCCAACTTGCGGATCTCGCTCTCGATAGCGGTGACGCCGCCAAGCAGAAAGACCTCGAGCCAAAGCGCCCCCCGGTATTCTTCCCGGAAACGGATTAGCCCTTCGACCACCTGGTGGAAGCTGAGGGCGGGGTGGGGCTGGTTCACATAGTTAAAAAGGTCGGCGTCGCTGGCGTCGAGCGAAGGCAGCACCACGTCCGCCCGCAACAGGGCGCGCCGCACCTCCGCCTGGTAGAGGAGTGAGCCGTTGGTCAACACGGCCACCGGGATCGGGGTCAGTTTCTTCAGTCCGGCGATGACCGCCTCGATCTCGCTGTAGAGCGTCGGCTCGCCCGAACCGGAAAGCGTAATGTAATCGGGTTGCGGTCCGGCAGCGAGTTTTACCTCCACTTCGCGCAGCACCGCTGCCGCCGGGAAAAACGCCTGCCGCTCAAGCGTTTTGTGGGTGGTCCGGCCGAGCTGGCAGTAGATGCAGTCGTAGGTGCAGGTTTTGAACGGCACCAGGTCCACGCCGAGCGATTTACCCAGGCGGCGGGAGAAAACAGGACCGAAAACACGCCCGGAAGCGATCGGTAATCCCCCCTCGAAGATGACCAATTATTGCCAATACCGGCGGCCGTTGCCGCCTGTTTCGCTCCTGCTCACACGTTCACCAGGCGGACCAAACTTAACGCTCCTCCTCACGCTGCGGCAGGCACTGGGCAAACACGGCGTCCGTGCCGTGGTTGCCCTCTGCGGCCGTCCGTGGCCGCAGAC
>JASEJH010000298.1 GCA_030016455.1 Thermoanaerobacteraceae bacterium | reverse complement strand
CCCGCCCCCGAAGCAGCGGCAGCCAGCAAGACCATTATCCCGGTATAGCGGAGAAACCACGGGAAAACGGGAGTGGCGGGATCGAAACCCCGGCGCAAGAGCAGCAGCGAAAAGGAAAACGAGGCCACGGCACCGACGACCAGGACGATCAGGAGGAGCACGTTCTGGGGCAGGAGCTCCGCCAGAATGATCCCCAGCCCGTAGACACCCTTCTGCCGGATCAAGAAACCGCTCGTGAAACCCAGGGCGTAGCCGCGCAGGAACAAGACCGCGGCCACCACCGGCAGCCCGACCACCGTAAGTCCCGCAAGGTACATTACCGCCACCGGGATGGTGTTGCGGACGACGGCCCGGCGAAAGGCGATACCGTGGTCGTAGTTCCCGTCCGGCTCGACGAGCGGCGTGAGGTAGTCCTCTAACTGAGCAGCCTCCTTTTGGTCAAGCGAGGAAGCCCCCTCCACCCCCCACGCAAATCCGGCCCCAAACAGAAAAAAGGAAATCAGGTAGAGCAACCAGCAGCGCCGCAGGGACGAAAGCCAGAAACTCCGGAGCATTCCGCCCAGATTAGAGGTTGAACGCCTGAAAACCGCACGCCGTTGGAGCAAGCCCACCACTCCCGCAGCCTGTCCGGGCAGCCCGAACGCCTGCCGCCGTCCACCCTGTCCAATCCTATGCCGCCCCGGCAGCCGTTATTCCGGCACCGTACCTTTATATACGGAATATACGGATAGGGCGGGGAACTCCTTGTCTTTCAGAAAGACTATCTACATCCTCTGCGACCCGGAACTTGTGGCGCTCAAAATCTTCGCCGCACCGGAAGTTTTGCTCGCCGCCGGAGAAATCGGCGTCAAGCCCGGCACCCTTTTCACCGAAGAAAGCTGCGGCACCAACGCCCTGGCTTTAGCACGTGAATACAACCGCCTCGTAGCCATCCGCGGCGAGCAGCACTACTGCCGGTTATTTAAAGACTGGTGGTGCGTCGCCGGGCCGGTAAAAGACCCCGACGGCAAGACTCTCGGCTACCTCGATATTTCAATGCACGCGGAAAAGGAGTTTGGCTGCGGCACACTTGCAAACGCTGGTTAATTCCATAGAAAGGGAGCTTTACCCCCGGGAACTTGAGGGAAAACTCCAGCAAACCGGTGTACGATTGCCGCCCAGCCTTGCTTTACCTCCGGAAGTAGAGCGGGAACTTACCGCCCGTGAACGGGAAGTCCTTGCCTTATCGTGTAATCGGTTAACCAGCAAGGAAATTGCAGAAAGCATGTTGGTAGCCCCGGTTGCGTATGCTACTTCGCTTGGCGACAGCAATTTTAGTTTTTTGGATATTGAGCTTCAGCAGCAGAAAGAGGCTGAACAACTATTACCGTGGGATGAAGCAATCAAAAAGTTTAACGAAAATAAAGCAATTGCTGATCAGCAAAAAAGGGGAGTAGATCAAAAAGCTTTGGAACAAATAATTCAAGGAGCAAAAACTTTACCAGGTAGCGCCCAAAATCCTCCCGTGCCTCAATCTAAGGACATAGGTTCAGTTACCCCAGCTGCTGTAGTAAAAACATGGTACTATTGGTTTATTTCTGGAGCATGAGCTTATCCTTATAGAGGTATAATGATGGATTACAAGATTTTTGTAGGATTATTGCTGTTAACAGGTTTAGTTTACTATTTTCGCCAGGCGCATACTTCACAAAGAAA
>JASEJH010000297.1 GCA_030016455.1 Thermoanaerobacteraceae bacterium | reverse complement strand
ATCATCTGGGGCGGTGACGAGGAGTTCCCGGCGAGCGGCGGGGTGCTTTTTGACGCCACGGTGTCCGGCTACCTGAGTACTGAAGACTGCGTGGTGCTTGCCCAGGCGGGGGTGAGCGCGCTGCGTGCCGCTTTAAAAGCTGTTGAATAAGGAGGACGGGCTGGTGCTGAAAGAGAAGACTTTGCGGTCAGAATACGTGTTCCGGGGAAGGATCCTGAACGTCCGGGTGGATACGGTACTCCTGCCTGACGGGCGCACCACCACCCGGGAAGTGGTGGAGTATTCGGGCGCTGTGGCCGTTGTGGCCGTCACCAGTGCAAAGGAGGTTATTATGGTGCGCCAGTACCGGCATCCTGCCGGGCGGGAACTGGTGGAGATACCGGCCGGGAAAATCGAGGCGGGAGAAAACCCCGAGGCGTGCGCCCGCCGGGAACTGATAGAAGAAACCGGTCATACGGCGGATTCCTGGCGCTGCCTGGGACGGTTTTACTCCACTCCCGGTTTTTCGAGTGAATTGACCCACCTTTACCTGGCCAGCGGCCTCACACCGTGCGCGGCTTCGCCGGACGACGGCGAGTTTGTCGAAGTCGTCCGAATCCCGCTGGCGCAGGCGGTAGAAATGGCCGTCCGGGGTGAAATCTGTGACGCCAAGTCGATCTGCGGGCTGCTGTTAGCCAGCAGGGTCCTTGAAAACAAGGGGTAAAGCCGCCTGCGGAACGGAGCTGTTTGCCGGCCCAGTTTATACCGTAAGGTAAACAATCTCGCCGGCCCGGAGGACCGCCTTCCCGTTGACCAGCGGTTCGGCAGGCAGGGTGCCGGCGACGCCGGCGATGGAAATCGCTGCCGGTGCGAGTTTCTGGGCGACGATCACCGCCGATCTGTTGCCGCCGATCCCGGCGGCGGCTGTTCCCAGAAGACTGCCGAGGACGATGATGCTTCCGATGGCGGTAATGGATGCGCCCGGATGCAAGTCGCCGGTGACGATGACGTGTTTTGTCGCCGTAACGGATTGGCCTGAGCGGAGGCTGTTCCGGATTAAGACCGCGTCTTCGGCACCGGCCGGAAGAACCTCCGTCGCCGGTTCCCCGGCCCGCGGTGCGTCAGTTTCGGAGGCCAGGCCGACCGTTGTCTTTTCTCGGGCGAGCGGTTTGCTGCGGGCTGCTGCGGGAACGGTCGGGAAATCAATGTCTTCGGTGTAAACCAGGCCGTACTGGGCGACGAGGTGCAGCAGTTCCTCCGCCTTTTCTGCGGGCAGCTTCTTCTTCCCGTGGTAAAAGGTAAAGCGCGCACCGGCAAAGAAATCGCGGGCACGTTCCAGTTGCTGGATAAGGCTGTGCTTCAGCCTCTCGAAATCCGCGGCAGGGTTGAGGCAAATCACCAGCCCCTCAGGTGTACCTTTGATCTGAACCTCCTGGCCTTTCGCCACCGTTTCCCTCCTTTCTTGTCGCACATTTCTTAATTTCGAGAAAAGTTGATTTTTTCCTCCCTTTATCCGGGTCGAGATAACTGTTAAAATAATCTTTAGTTTGATTTTGTATGCGTAAATCGAAAGGACAGAGTATATTAGGTATATTAAAAATAAAAGACTATAAAAGTCCAGGCTTAGGGAATCACCCCGCCTCTTGCGGGGGTTTCCAACCGGGTGGCTCTCGGAACCGGTGGAGCCGCGGCTGAGAATCGGCCTCAAGGAGAGTGTTGCAAAACTCTAATCTCTTGAAAGCAGGTTCTACTATTCAC
>JASEJH010000296.1 GCA_030016455.1 Thermoanaerobacteraceae bacterium | reverse complement strand
GGACTTCGATAGAATAGAGGGTCTTACCCGGTTGGAACCGTGAAGGGCCCAGTCTTAAAAGCGGGCGGGATACCGGTTTGGCCTTAGCCGCCTCAGAACCCTCGGGCCCCAGCCTTTTAAAAGACCGGGATCCGCGTTTTTCATCCCGCTACTTTTCTTCCGGTGGGTTTCCTTCCCCCGCCAGAGGAAGCGTGACCTCCGGTGCGTTTGCCGCCTCCGGCGGCAAGACCACCGTTATCCCTTCGCCGTACTCGTAATCCGTAAGGTGCATCACCGTCTCAACCGCCTCCAGCGGGTTCGGCTGCCCGCCCATGGTTTCTTTAAACACGGCCACCGTCTTGAGATCGCTGCCGTAGAGGAGGAGGTCATCCTTGCCGATGTAGAGCCGCCCCCAGTAGGAGACGGCCGGGAAAAAGTCGGCTGTCGGCATCACCTTCTGCAACTCTTCGCCGCCCTTGCCCAATGCCTTCAGGAAGAGGGCGGGGTCATCCACCCGGCCGTAGGCGCCGATCTCGTAAATCTCCCGGTCACCGAACTTTGTCGCCCCGAGCAGCCGGTAATGCAGATAGGGTTTCAGCTCCGGCGGCAGCACCTGGTTGCGCGTGTCCGCCAGGTACTCGGTTAAACCCTGCCCAAACTCCCGCGGTAACCGCTGCCAGACCATCTTCCCGGTCTGCGGGTCGGTAAGGCCGGAATAAACGTTGCCGTCAACCACGTAAAAGTCGGCGGTCAGCGATACCGGCCTGCCTTCTATCACTGTATCAATCCGGCTCGTCGTCGCCACGTTCGCCGGCGCCTGGAAGGTGGTGGTCATCTCTATGTGCCCCGTTTCCCCTCCGGTACCGCTTGCGCCGGGGCGCAACCGCGTAGCGATATCCATGGCCGTTTTACCCCGAAAGGCGGTCACCTTTGCCATAGCCGCCGCATTCTTTTCCACAATCGCTAACGCTTCCGGGTCGCTGCCGAAGACCCGGCTCAGGAAAGCCGCGGCTTCAGCGACGGTGAGCCTTTCTTCCGGTGCGGCTGCCGCCGGAGCTATTCCCTGGTTGCACATCCAGTTGTAAAGCGAACCCGCCCAGTGGCCCTGGGGCAGGGGACCCACCCCATCAGAACTGATGGTGGTGAAGAGGCCGAAGGTCCGCGCCACGAGCACCACTGCCTCGGTGCGCGTCACTGGCTTCTCCGGCCGCAGGGTGCCGTCGGGGTAACCGCTCATAATGCCTTTCTCTTTAAGCGTGGCCATTACCCCGGCGTACCAGGCGTCAAGCGCCACGTCCTTTGCTGCCCGGCCCTGCACCGGGCTTTGCGGGATCGCAGCTGCTTTCACCAGCATCGCCGCAAAATCAGCCCGCGTTGCCAATTGTCCTTCGGCCGGCGGCTGCGGCAGAACGGCAAGCAAGTCGTCCGCCGCCGCCGGGCCGGCAGCCAGCACCGCCGGCACTAACAAAAAGACTGCCAACACCACCGCCAGCAACACCATAGTAATCCGTCGCGCCATTTTTACCTCCCAATCGCTTGGTTTCTGGGAACGCTCTCTTTACGAAATTTTGGCTGCCCGACCACCTCCTCCACGCCGAGAAACTAATTCTTCGAAGGCCGCCTCTTTGGGAGCCGCAGCGAGAAGCTGCTGCTTCTCCGCTCCAAATACCAGGTGGTTCTTGATGCTCCTGCCGTCGCTTAGTCATAACTTACCATTGCCGCTTATCTGGTCTTCCTATGGGGTTAATATATTAGTATGGCGTGCTCGCGTCCTCAGCTA
>JASEJH010000295.1 GCA_030016455.1 Thermoanaerobacteraceae bacterium | reverse complement strand
GCAAGTTATTCGAGGAAGCGGAAAGGTTAATTTAGAATATAGAAGTCAGTAGTCAGAAGGGTGAGGCAGAATCGGTAGCGGGAATACAGAAAACAGAATGTAGAGGTTGCCGTTTCCATCCCTGCAAACATTGCCGAGGGTTTCAAGAAACGGGGAAAAGCTGACAAAGCTCGCTTCATGAACATCGCTCAGGGGTCTATTGAGGAATGCCGTTATTATTTGATCCTTGCGAAAGACTTAAATTATGGAAACACAGTATCATTGATGAAGGCTTTGGAGGAAGTAAGTCGTCTCCTGCAAGCCTATGCTAAAGCCATTCTAGGTTCTGAACCGTGATCCTCAAGTCTTTAACTATACTGGTTTGCTTAAATTCTGAATTCTGTATTCTGACTTCTGTATTCTAAACTACTTTAACCCCTCAGGAGAGGTAAGATCCATGCGCCTTTTGCTTTTCAACCTCGCGACAGACGCTGACGACCCGATCCTGGGCTTCACCACCCGCTGGACCCAGGCGCTGGCCAAGCGGGTAGCGTCTGTTGACGTGATCACGATGCGGGCTGGCCGGATAGAAGTGCCCGGCAACGTCCAGGTTTACTCCGTGGGCAAAGAGAAAGGCTACAGCGAGCCACGCCGTATCCTGGAGTTCTACCGGCACCTGTTCAGGATCTTACGGGAGCGCCGGATTGATGTCTGTTTTTCGCACATGATCCCGGAATTCACCATCCTGGCCGCTCCAGTGCTCAAGGCAAAAGGCGTTCCTATCGTTACGTGGTATGCCCACCCGGCGCTTACCTGGAAACTGAAGCTGGCCCACTACCTCTCCGACCGGATGGTGGCCAGCCTGGCGAAAGCTTATCCCTACAAACAGGACAAACTGACGGTCGTTGGCCAGGGAATAGACACCGACCTGTTTGCCCCGGACGGAATGCCGCCCGAAGAACCGCCCATTATTCTCTGTGCGGGGCGCCTCTCGCCGGTGAAGGACCACCCGACACTGCTGAAGGCAGCAGCTTTGCTCCGCGACCGGTGGGGACAACTTTTCCGCGTCGTCATTGTCGGCGGTCCGGCAGGCGCGGCGGGCGAAGCCTACGCCCGCTCCCTCCGCGACTTGGCGCAGGAACTCGGGCTACAGGATATTGTCCATTTCGAGCCGCCGGTGCCGATGACGGCACTGCCGCCCTGGTACCGGCGCTGCACACTGCAGGTGAACCTGACCCCGACCGGCTCGGGGGACAAGGTCGTCCTGGAAGTGATGAGCTGCGGCCGGCCCTGCTTGGTCGCAAATGAAGGCTTCAGGGAAACGCTCGGCGAATACGCGGACCGTCTCCTTTTCCGCTGCGGCGACCCGGAAGATTTAGCTGCGAAACTGCAAAGGCTCCTGCAAATGGAAAAAGCCGAACTGGTGTGGATGGGAAACTACCTGCGGAACAATGTTATAAGGTTTCACAGCCTCGAGGGCCTTGCCGAGCGGTTAACTGAGATCTTTAAACAACTTTCCGCTTGCCGGAAAGCGACTTCTTGAAAGACAAAACGGCGGCGGCATTTAACCCGCCAGGAAAAAGACCCTTTTTCCCGAATAGTGTAGTGTAGTATACTGAAGGAGGCGGGCGCCGGGCATCGGGCACAAGTTCGCTCCAGAAGCCTGACGGGGTGTTCAATGAAACGGGCTCTTATTACCGGTATCACGGGACAGGACGGCTCATACCTTGCCGAGTTGTTGCTTGCCAAGGGGTACGAGGTGCACGGTCTCATCCGGCGGGC
>JASEJH010000294.1 GCA_030016455.1 Thermoanaerobacteraceae bacterium | reverse complement strand
GTCGGCGAGACGCCCCAGAAGCGGACTGAAAAGGGCCCCGGTCAATGCCCCGGTTGTATAAATCAGCCCGATCTGGCTGGTGGAAGCGCCGAGTTCGGCGAAGTAAAGGGCAAGGACGGAGTAGACCATACCCGAACAGACCATCACTGGGAGAATCGCGAGGCAAAAGGCATAAAGGCGCTTATCCAAAGGTTACTCACTCCTTTCTGGTTATTTTACCATAAAAAGACACTGGTTGTCCGGAGTCTGCCTTCCGGCGGGTTACAGACGGGTAAGGCAGGTGGTTCCGGCCGCTGCAGGCCGGGCAAAAACGAGCGCGCCGCAGACGGGCGAAATTTTTCTACGGAGGGCAGGCCGCGGATCGTGGTGGATACCAACGTCTTAATGGGGGGGCTAATCAATCCCGTAAAGGCTTCCGGGCGTTTGCTCGGCCTCTGGCTCGACGGCAAGGTGGATGTTCTGCTCAGCCCGGCAATCCGCGACGAATACGTGTGTATCTTCAACAAGATGCGTTTTGGTTCCCGGGAGGCGGTGGGGCGCCGGGAACGCGCGATGCAGAAGCTTCTGCGCCGGGAGAACCTGATGCTGGTGGAGCCGGACTTCAGGCTCCGCGTCATCGAGGAGGACCCGTCCGACAACCGCCTGCTTGAATGCGCGGTGTCGGGCCGGGCGGACTACATTGTTTCACAGGATAAACACCTGTTGAGAGTGCGTGAGTATGCCGGAATTAAAATCCTGACCGCGCAGGCCTTCCTGCTGCGGGAGTATCCCGAAAACAGAAACCAGGAATAGAGTATGGAAAAGCGCTATTATACGTTTAACCGTTTTCTCCGGGAAAGGTTCGGCGGTCCGGTTTACAAAATCCCGCTTGCAGCGGCTCTCGGTTGCCCGAACCGCGACGGCACGGTGGGATCGAACGGATGTGTCTTCTGCGACAACCGGGCGTTCAGCCCCTTCGTGGAACAGGATTTTTCGATTACCGAGCAAATACGCCGGTTCAAAGCGGGGAGGCGCCAGAAGGGACGGTACATCGCATACTTCCAGTCTTACACAAATACGTACGGGCCGGTGGCCCGACTCCGGCGGCTCTACGAAGAGGCGCTGGCCGATCCGGAAGTGGTGGGGCTCAGTGTGGCTACCCGGCCGGACTGCGTTCCCGACGAGGTGCTCGACCTGCTTGAGTCTTACACCGGCCGGTGGATGGTCTGGATCGAGTACGGCCTTCAATCCTGCCATGACGAGACGCTGGAGCGCATCAACCGGGGGCACGACTTTGCTGCTTTTGCCGACGCGGTCAACCGCACCCGGGGACGGGGTATTTACACCGGCGCTCACGTGATCATCGGGCTGCCGGGTGAGTCGGCCGAAGAGGTTCTGGAGACGGCGCAGGCACTCAATACGGTCGGGGTTGACGGGGTAAAACTCCACCAGCTGCAGGTCTTCAGGGGGACGCCCCTGGCGGCGGACTGGGAAGCGGGGAAGGTGCGGACTCTGGAAGCTGGGGAGTACGTCTCCCTGGCGTGCGACTTCATCGAAACTCTTTCTCCCAGGGTGGTGATCCTGCGGCTGGTAGGGGACGTGACCGATGACGCGCTGCTCCTATCGCCGCGTTGGGGGGTGAGTAAGGCCGAGGTGATTGCCGCGATAGACCGGGAACTCGAACGGCGCGGCACGCGCCAGGGCAGCCGGCTGCCGGGCGGTTCAGTTTAAATTTTAGGGGGGAGTCGTTCACGACCCAGCACTCAACTCTGTGATACAACCTGTGCTCAAGTAAATAGTCGTTAGGGTATCTCGTATTCTTTCACGTTGAGTTGAGTGCTGGGCGCCACCGGGAATGAAAA
>JASEJH010000293.1 GCA_030016455.1 Thermoanaerobacteraceae bacterium | reverse complement strand
CTCCGCCCACCATACTGATAACCTGAAACCCGCGTGGCTGTAAGCCTTGCGGGTTTTTAAATTTAGCGGAGAAGGCCGGGTTAGATTCCGCAAGGAACCCTTAATTTTCGGTAGTTTCCGGACCTATGCAGACATAGATGCAGACAGGGATGCAGACAAAGGGCGGGTCCTGAGGCCCAGTAATGGCGCGCTTTTGAACGCACCTTTCTTGTTATAAGCAGAAATCTGCCGCGTTGACCGGGATGGTCAGTTTGAGTGCGGGACTGGTGCCTGCGGATCGACAAGATCCGCGATAAAGGCACCTGGAGCCACAAAGACCTTAGAGGGGGCGGGCGCCACCGTAGAGGTCCTCCTTGTAAGTCGTTGAGCCGGTGCCCGGACCGTCGAAAATCCCGATTATCGCGGCAAGTGGATCCTCTTCGCCCCGCACCCTCTTCTTGCGGACGGTGACGAAGGCGCTTAGCCGCCGGAGTAGCTCCTTCTGTTCCCGGGGTGTAAGCTTCTTGAATTCCTCCACCAGCCGGTCAACGGACATTTTAGTTCCTCCTTCCGTTTAAAAACCGACGCTAAAAGTTGACCGAAACATAGTCCGCGGAAGCCGAGGGTTCGGGAACCGCCAGGCCGTCCTCGCGCAGCCCCTGGATGTGGAGCGCAATCGCCTCCGCCATCCGCTGCTTGGTCTCTTCCGGTGTTGCTCCGGTGGCCACACAGCCCGGAAGATCCGGCGAATAAGCGGAGTAGTTGCCGTCGGCTTTCTCGATTACCACCAAGAAGCGGTACCCGGTCAATCTCACCGCGCCCTTTTACCTGCGGACTTCGCTTCTATTTTACCACAGAAGAGGAGAGCGTTCTTAAAAAGGACGCAACAGATTTCAGGAGGAAAACTGGCGGAGTTTGCCGAAATAATCAAAAGTTAACAGGTGGAGCGTGGTGCTATGGGCCGGGACTTTCTTCTTAATTTCTTTAATGACCGTGGATGGGAGTTGGTGCATACTATCAAACGGGCTCCTCGTTCACAATCTTTATTTCAAGTTAGCGAACTTCCCCTTTCTGACTTTAGTCAAAGATTTGTTTCTGCCCCAATGGACTCTTTCGGCACCAAATAGAAGCTCTCCATCTTTTTCTGGGCGGCTCGGATGTGGGTATTACTACCGGCACGGCTTCAGGTAAGAGTGTTATCTTTTACGCTGCAGCCATTGAGGCCATCTCCCGGGACCCTGGGATGCGGGTCTTGGCTATTTATCCTCTTAAGGCATTGGCTCGGGAACAGGAACAGCGCTGGACAGCAGCGTTTAGTGCGGCCGGTTTACCGCCTGATGGTATCGCGCGTCTTGATGGGGATGTTCCTGTTAGTCAACGCGTTACCCTTCTGAGGAAAGCTGCCGTCGTAGTGGCCACCCCAGATATTCTTCATGCCTGGCTCTTGCCCAATATTGGAGATAGTGTAGTTTACAATTTTATTCGTCGGCTCCAGCTCATTATAGTGGATGAAGTACATGTTTATACCGGCGTGTTTGGTTCTAACGCTGCTTTTCTGTTTCGGCGGTTGGAACACATAATGGCTATAGCGGGTAGCCGTGCATCTTATATCGTAGCTTCGGCCACCATTAAAGAACCCCTGGAACATTTCCGGGCTTTATTCGGGAGGGATTTCAGTCTAATAGACGAGTCGTTTGATACCTCGGGGCAACATGAATTGGAAATATTTATGGTTCGTCCCGAAACAACAAAGGACATTCTAACCTCGGTTTCTAAGTTTTTGCAAGTTTTTGCAAGACCTCCATGTCACCTTTTGATGGGTGACACCATCAGAGGATGAAAATGGGTTTGTGTCGAATTGCTCCGTATGCGGCTGGCGAAGCGAGGT
>JASEJH010000292.1 GCA_030016455.1 Thermoanaerobacteraceae bacterium | reverse complement strand
CGAGGTGGATGCGGTTCTGTTGCTCAATGTTGGCGTTGCCCTTCTTTTTATCGTTACCGGCAACGTGATGGGACAGATACGACCCAACTTCTTCGTCGGCATTAGAGTGCCCTGGACCCTGGCCGACGGTGAGGTCTGGCGGCGCACCCACCGCCTGGCGGCCAGGGTGTGGGTACTGGGCGGCCTGGTCTGTCTGGCGCTGGCGCCGGTTCAGGCGCCCTGGAGCCCACACGCTTTCGTTGCGTTGCAGGAGAAGATGAGTTACCAGTTAAGTTATCTCGACGTACTGAAGGCACTTTTCTTGCCGCTGGATCCCCTCGGTACTTTACTGCTGGCGGGTGTCTTCCTCGGCATCCCCTTTCTCACCATCTGGGGGCTGAAAGCGGCAGGGGAGTGGCGCAGACGCTGGTGGCTCCTGCCGGTGACCATCGCGTTCCTCTTGATACTGCCCCTGGCGAGCTGGCCGCAGGCGGGATCGGGCTGGCGGCTGACGGATGAAGGACTCGAACTCAAGGCGTGGCCGGTCTCCGCCACGCTCGACCTGAAGGGTGCGCGGGCGGCGCTGGTGGAAAGCTCAAGCCCGTGGCGGCCGGTAATGCGAACGAACGGCTACGGCACCCCGGGACTCTGCACCGGCTGGTGCAAACTGGCCAACGGCGAGAAAGCGGTGGTGTTCCGTCACCTGCACCCGAGCCGGATGGTGGTGCTGGAGTCGGAAGGCCGCTATTACGTGCTGGCCCACCCGGGCGTGGAGGAACTCTATCGCCTGTTGGTGGCCCGGGGGGTGAAGCAGGGTGCCCTTTAAATTCAGAATCGCTCCCCCGGACGGCACGACCAGGGTGGTAACCCTGGGCACGTTTTTGCTGCTTGGCGGCCTCACCTTCTGGATCGTGTCCGGGGAAGAAACAAAAGCCCTGGACATCTTCATCTTCTTCCTGATCTGGGGCCCGCTGGCTATAACCTGGCTTTTTGCACCCCGGGGCTACCTGGTATCCCGCGAGGGAATTGTTATTCGCCGGGCGGTTGGTTCGTTTACCATCCCTGCGGCGGAAGTCGAAGCGGTTGAGCTCGCTGGCAGGGTGAGGCCGGGAATAAGGCTCTGGGCGTCCGGCGGGCTCTTCGGCTGGTTCGGCCTCTTTACCTTAAAGGACGGGGGCACGGCGAAAGTTTACGCCGCCCGCTGGGACCGGATGGTGCGGATCAAGGCCTCCCGGGAAATTTACCTTCTTTCTCCGGCGAAGCCAGAGGTTTTTGTTAGCACTACAAATAGAGTGCTTTTAGAGGAACAACCCGATGTTGAGGTGCGTAGATGAGAATGCCTTTTTGCGGGTGTTCCGGTCGACATTGAAGAAAGCGCTATCTCTTTCCTGGGGGCGAAATACAATGGAAAACGGGCAAGAGCCCGAAGTGAACTTTTCGGTGGCCCCCTGGGATGACGAATTAAGGTTGCATATAAAAAGCTGGCTAAAGTATTTCGCCTATATTGCTTTGATTGGTATCCTGATAGGAGCGGCAGGGATACTTATTTCTCCCGGGACAGGTCTTGCCGATTTGAGAAAGTTGATCTTTTTCATCGCAATGATTTTTATTGGTATATGGTCTGCGATCGGAATGATATACTTTTTCTTCACTCCCCGGCGGTATTCTGTAAGCCTAAAAGGAATTGTTATTAACAGACCCATCCGCAGGGTCGTTATCCCGTTTTCCGAAATACGGAAGGTCACGTTGGTAAATCACGTGCCGCTCTGGTGGCATTTTGGGCTGATTGGCCCCGCTGACCCTTTTTTCGGGCCGGTGAATGCTTACGTTACCCGCTGTACCGGGTTAGTACGGGTAGATACGGTTAAGCGGGTCTGTTACCTTTCGCCCAGGGACCCGGCGGCGTTAGTCGAAACA
>JASEJH010000291.1 GCA_030016455.1 Thermoanaerobacteraceae bacterium | reverse complement strand
AAGCCGGCGCGGGGCCGCCCCCAGAAGGGGAAGGTCGCGAGCCACTCCGCAGTGCTCAGCACCGCCGGCAGCACCGTGGCAAACGGCGGCGTCGCCAGGAGGAAGTATTCCAGCGGCCCCAGGGATGTTATCCCCACGTAGTACCAGTTCTGGACGAAGCGGTTGAGGTACTCGAAATACCACCAGAAGACAGCGCTGAGCGGGAAGAGCGCAAGGAAATAGCCCGTCCGGTCCTTCAGCAGGCAGCGTCCCGTCCGCCGGTAAGTGAGGGCGTTTATAATCAGGATGTAGGCCACCCACAGGGGACTGAAGGTGAAGGGCTGCCACGGTGCAAACCAGGGGAAGCGGCTCCACGCCAGCACCCAGGCCCCGGCGAGCAAAACCAGCCCCAGCTTGCCCCACCAGGGAAACGGCCGCCGTGCCGGTTTGAGATACCCGGCCTCGGCAGCCGGGGGGCGCCGGAACCAGGCCGCGAACAGCCATACCGCCCACAGCGGCAGGGGCAACATCAGGAAGAAAACCGTCCAGGAAAACGGCGGCTGCACCACGTAACGGGTCACCGGCGGAAACTCCAGGTAGGGGGCAAGACTCTCCCCCGATAGCACAACGCCGAGCGGCGGAAGACCCAGCAGCAACAGGGAGAGCACCGCCAGCTTGACAAGCGCTTTCGCCGCCAGCTGAGCCCGGTTACCAGTTAGCCTGTTAGGGAATCGAATACCGTCCATAAGGTCAAACCCTTCGTCTACCGCTTTAAAGGGACTTTCAACCTGCACCAGAACTTCTAACAGCTCTTTTCGCTGCCTGCAGACCAATCCCTCCTGGAAAAACACCGCAAGCACCCCCAGCTTATTTCTTGATCCGGCCGCACGGTTTACCCGGTGGTGACCTGTAGGCCGGGTGCTCCAAGGGAATACCGGGCTGAGGCCCAGAGATAACAGCCTCTCTCCAGGCTTTTCCTGCAGCGCGCAGACCACCAGAGCGTTCGTGGACGGCCGGGAACTTTAGCTTTTACTTTGAGTGGTGCACCGCCAGAATTGATCCGCGCCGGCAAGCAGCGCCAGCCAAAAGAATGAGGTTTTTTCGGGACTGGCTTGGGAAATTCGGTTACTGTTGAGGAGGAATCGCACCCGTGGCGGAGAAAACAGTTTAGCGTCAAGGATATTGGAGAAAACGTCCTGAAAAACGGCGGCGGAAGATTGTTGGGGGGGGACATCTTGGGGCAGGTCAAAGATAGAGTTTGCCCATTTATCAAGACCGGCACCGGAGGAAGGACCGGAAGAACTTTTGTGCTACTTTCGGGCGCAGGGTTGGGAAGTGTGAGATGAAAGGCGAGGCAGCCGTCGTTCAGCAAAGTAAATGGCAGGTCCTCGGCGCAGTAGGCGTCGGGACCTTTGTTATGGCCCTCAACGCCAGCATGATGAACATCGCCGTGCCGTTTATCGGGTCGTACTTTCACGCACCGATGCCGGTGGTTGAATGGGTGCTTATGGCCTTCCTTCTGGTTATTTCCACGCTCTTGCTCACCTTCGGCCGGCTCGGAGACATGTACGGGTTTAGGCAAATCTACCTTCTGGGAGCCCTCATCTTTACCGCCAGCTCCGTCCTGTGCGGGATCGCTCCTTCCATCTTTATCCTGATCGCGCTCCGGATTGTCCAGGGCATAGGCGCAGCCATGGTCATGGCCGTCGGCCCCGCGATGATCACGGAGGCCTTTCCGCCACAGGAACGCGGAAAAGCCCTCGGTTTTCTCGGGGTGTTTGTCGCTTGCGCCTTGGGTTTCGGGCCTACTTTTGGCGGCCTGCTGCTGAATTATGCCGGTTGGCAGATGCTTTTCTTTATCAATGTGCCGCTGTGTGTCCTGGTAATGGTGTGGTCCTATCTGGTGCTGGCGCCGCGGCCCAGAACGCGGCAGAGT
>JASEJH010000290.1 GCA_030016455.1 Thermoanaerobacteraceae bacterium | reverse complement strand
CCAGGGCCACGATGGATGAAATCGCCAGGCGTGCCGGGATCGCCAAAGGCACCATTTATTATAACTACCGGAGCAAAAAGGAGCTCTTTCTTTCGCTCATCGAGGAGGGCATCGAAAGGCTGGAAAACACCGTCAGGCGCGAGGTGGCGCGCCGGGAGGATATTTCCGGCAAACTTGAGGCCTTAATTGGCGCGCAGCTCAGTTTCTTTGAGGAATACCGGGACTACTGTAAGCTCCTTTTGAGCGAGGTCTGGGGGCTGGGCACCAGGTGGGAGGAGCAGGTGGAGCGGCTGCGTTCGGGTTACATCCGCATCATCAGGGACCTGATCGAAAAGGGGCAGGCGGAGGGTGTGATCCGCAAGAACGTGGAGGTTGATGCGGCGGCCACGGCGGTATTCGGTGCCGTGGCGGTGGCTGCGCTCAACGCCTTCGTCTTTGAGACGCGGTACCGTTACGAGAGCATCCTGCAAACGCTCAAGGAGTTGCTGCTCACGGGACTCCGGGAGCGGGGCGCGGGAGTTGCGGCGCCTGAAAAGTAAATTTCGCGCAAGCGGGATGCTGGCAGCTAACCATTGGATCGCAGGTTCATCATACCTGATAGCCTGAGGGCCTCCAGCCTTTTGGGATGGAAAACAACCCGCCCCTTTTCTTCCCCTGCCTTAGACCATTCTCTTATTACTCTTTCCGCAGTTGGTTTTTTGATCTCCGATAACATTTAGACCTCCAGAGGGTTGACACCCATAAGAGTGGTTTGCTAAACTTAATTTTAGACTAACGAGTATAAAGATTAAACTTGTTGGTCACCATCGCAACATTCTTAGAGGAGGTTGTTTGGTATGCGTATCTTTACCTTTTGCGACGTCAAAAAGATTTTAGCCGGACGAATACTGAAAGCGGCATTCTCCTATGCGGGGAAGGACCCGGCGGCGAATTTGCCGAAACTTCTGCATTTGGCTAAATTAGCCGCCCTGCAACAGAAGCACAGACGCCAGATTGAAGAGCTTCGCAGCATCTTGCAAAATAACCCGGTTATCTACGCCTATGCCGCGAACCTGTTGCGGTATACCCACCCCAATATAAAAAAGCGCCTGCTTTACAACTGGTTTGTCAACAACATTCTCCTGGGTGTGCCCGAACAACAGGCGATGACGAGGAAACTCGGCGTGAATGTTCCCAACGCGATTCTGGTGGATCCAACCAGCGCCTGCAATCTCCGGTGCGAGGGGTGCTGGGCGGGCAAATACGCGCATAGCAATTCCATCAGCCCGGAGAGGCTGGACCGGCTCTTCCGTGAAGCCGAGGAACTGGGAATACGGTGGATCGTTTTCTCCGGCGGGGAACCGCTGCTGTACCCGAAACTGTTTGAACTGTTGGCCAAGCATCCGGCTCTCGCCTTTATGGCTTATACGAACGGGACGCTGATCGATGAAAAGATGGCCGATAAAATAGTGACGGTAGGGAATTTTACGCCCGCCATCAGCCTGGAAGGCTGGCGGGAGCGCACCGATGCCCGCCGCGGCAGCGGCGTCTTCGGCAGAGTGACGCGGGCGATGGATCTTCTGCGGGAGCGCGGGGCTGTCTTCGGCGTCTCTTTAACCGCTACGCGGTACAATGTGGAAGAGATAACGAGTGATGCCTTCATCGACTTCCTGGTTGAAAAAGGAGTTACTTACGGGTGGATCTTTCACTATATTCCCATCGGGCGCAACCCGAACCTGGATATGATGATCACCCCCGAACAGCGTGCCTACATGGCCGAGCGCATCCCTTACATCCGCAGCCGGAAGCCGCTTATGCTGGCCGATTTCTGGAATGACGGGGCGTTCACGGAAGGGTGCATCGCCGGCGGAAGGCGCTACTTCCATATCAACGCCGCCGGGGAAGTGGAACCATGCGCCTTCGCCCACTTTGCGGTTGATAACATTAATGACAAG